>CAYXZN010000326.1:0-1503 GCA_964469325.1 uncultured Steroidobacteraceae bacterium | reverse complement strand
TGCAGCGACCGGCGGTCGGCGACCGGTGACCCGCGTGGATTACGATCGCTCCATGATTGTGCGCGGCGTGACCGAGATCAGCGGCGGCGAGCGTGACGTCGCCGGGGAGGGCTGGCGCAGCCTGCGCCTGCTGCTGCGGGACGACGGCGTGGGGTTCTCGCTCTCCGAGACGCGGGTCGAAGCGGGCGCGCAGATGCGTCTCTGGTACAAGCACCACTTCGAAGCGTGCTACTGCCTGGAGGGTGAGGCCGAGCTCACCGACGTCGCCAGCGGCGAGCGGCACCGCATCGGACCGGGCACCGTCTACGCCCTGGACCGGCACGACCGCCACGAGATCCGGGTCATCCGCCCGCTGCGCCTGGTGTGCGTCTTCAGCCCACCGCTCACCGGCCGCGAGACCCACGACGCCGATGGGAGCTACCCGCCGCCGGACTGACCCTCGGCCACGATCCGCAGGCCGAGCTCCGCCAGCTGCTCGTCGGAGATCGGCGAGGGGGCGCCCAGCATCAGGTCGCTGCCCGACTGGGTCTTGGGAAAGGCCATCACCTCGCGGATGTTGTCGACCCCGGCGAACAGCGCGGCCCATCGGTCCAGCCCGATCGCGATCCCGCCGTGCGGCGGGGCGCCGTACTCGAGGGCGTCGAGGAGCGCGCCGAACTGGTCACGCATGCCGTCGAGGGTGTGGCCCATCAGCGCGAACGCCCGCTCCAGCAGGTCGCGGCGGTGGATGCGGATCGATCCGCCGCCCAGCTCCCAGCCGTTCAGGGCCAGGTCGTACTGCTGCGCGTGCACGGAGCCGGGGTCGGACTCCATCCGCTCCGCCTCTTCCCACACCGGCGCGCTGAACGGGTTGTGGGTGGCGTCCCAGCGCTGCCCGTCGGGGTCCCGGGTGAACATCGGGAAGCGGTGCACCCAGGCGTAAGCCAGGACGCCCGGCGTGCGCATCCCCAGCCGATCGCCCATCTCCAGCCGCAGCCGGCCCAGCGCCTCGGCGGCCCTGACCCGGTCCGGGTCGGCAACGATCAGCAGCAGGTCGCCGGGATCGGCCTCGGTGCGCGCGCGGATCTCGACCTCGGCGGGACCGAGGAACTTCGCCGCCGGGCCGGTCAGGCTGCCATCGGCCTCGACCGACAGGTGCACCAGCCCGCCCGCCCCGTGGCGCTTCGCCAGCTCCGTCAGCTCGTCGAGCTGGCGTCGCGTGTAGTCGCCGCACCCAGGCACGCAGATCGCCCAGACGGCGCCACCTGCCTCGACGGCGGCGGCGAAGACCCGGAACTCCACGTCGCGGACCGCATCCGTCAGCTCCACCAGCTCCATGCCGAACCGGATGTCGGGCTTGTCCGAGCCGTAGCGGGCGATCGCCTCCTCGTAGGTGAAGCGCGGGAAGGGCGTGGCGAGGATCGGCCGATCCGGCTGCACCGCCTCCGACACGCTGGTCACCATCCGCTCGACCGTGTCCATCACCTCTTCGGCGCGCACGAAGCTCATCTCCAGGTCGACCTG
>CAYXZN010000325.1:0-1508 GCA_964469325.1 uncultured Steroidobacteraceae bacterium | reverse complement strand
CCCCGGTAGCGGTTCCTTGGTGAACGCCTCCGGAGGTGCCAGAAGGGACCCGTAAGGGTTCGTTGAGGGTCAGGGCGTTGCTGCGCCCTTGGTCCTCCTGACACCTTCCGGAGGTGTTGTTCATGGTGCACGTTCACGGGCGTGACGTGTTGGAGCGTTCGACGGTGGGGGTGCCGCCGCAGTTGCGGGTCGCGGTGCCGGTGGATGTTGGCAAGCTCACCGCGATGGCGATGGTCGCCGACTTCGCGGGGCAGCGGCTGGTTGCGCCGTTCACCTTCTCGCTGGATCGGCCCGGGATCGGTGAACTGATCCGACGGGTGCAGCGGGTCGTCGCGGGGCGCGGCGCCCGGCGGGTTGAGGTGGGCGTGGAAGCCGCGGGGCACTACCACCGGCCCTTGACCGCGTCGCGGCTGCTGCCGGCTGAGTGGGAGCTGTTCGAGCTGAACCCGGCGCACGTCACCGAGCAGCGCCGTGTGCTGGGCAAGCGCGGGGTCAAGACTGACCAGGTTGATCTGGTCGCGATGTATGACTTGCTGGTGGCCGGCCGTGGCCACCCGGCAGGGCGGCGCGATGCCGCATTGCTGGAGCTGCAGGCGTGGACCGCGATGCGGTTCCGCCGCGTCACGGCGCTGATCGCGGCGAAGAACCAGCTGCTGGGGCAGATGGACCGCGCGTTTCCCGGCGCGAGCGCGTGCGTGTGGGGCAGCCTGCTCGACACCAAGGTGGGACGGCTGGTTCTCGCTGAGTTCTCCGACCCTCAGCGGCTGGCCAGGATGGGCGTGGAGCGGTTCCGTCGCTTCGCCGCGGCCCGTGAGGTGATCGTGCAACGCAAAGTGGCCGAGCGGTTCGTCGCCGCGGCGAAGGCTGCCGTGCCGCTCGAGGGCGCTGAGACCGCCAGGCGGCTGCTGGCCGCCGATCTCGCGCTGCTGGAGACCTTGGAGCGCCACGTCGCCGACGCCGAGACCGAGCTCGCCCGGATCCTGCCCGCCACCCCGTTCCAGATCCTGACCACCACGCCTGGGTGGGCGCTGGTGCGTGCTGCCCGCTACGGCGCCGCGCTCGGCGACCCGACCCGCTGGCCAACCGCGCGGCAGGTCTACCGCGCCGGCGGGCTGACTCCGCGCGTGTACGAGTCCGCCGGCCGGCGTGTGGACGGCGCCATCAGCCGCGAAGGCTCCGTCGAGCTGCGCGGCGCGCTGCTCGAACTCGGCAAGGGTCTGTGGCTGTGCGACCCGGCAACCCGCCCGACCGTCGCGGCGCTGCGCGCCCGCGGCAAGCCCGCCGGGGTGATCGCCTGCGCGCTGGCCAACCGGGCGAACCGGATCGCGTTCGCGATGGTCCGTGACCAGGTCGTCTACGACCCCGACCGCTGGAGGACCTGACCGCTTCTTCCCAACATCGCTCGGGCGTGCGACCATCGGGGTTGGAGGCCGGATCAGACACCGCGATAGCTATGGCGGACCGCCACGGCGGTTACGCCGCTTACTAGCTTGGTGCCCGGCCTCCAC
>CAYXZN010000324.1:968-1510 GCA_964469325.1 uncultured Steroidobacteraceae bacterium | reverse complement strand
CCAGGCGCGGACGTCGTCGAGGTCGATCCGGATCAGCGGCGCCGAGTCCAGCTCCATCTCCCGGTACTGCGGGTAGCGGTCCCGGAGGGCGGCGACCGCCTGGTCGTGTCCCTCCTCGCCGGGCTCCAGCAGGCGGCCGCGACCGTCGAGGCGCAGCCATGCCAGCTCCCGCCAGTCCTCCGACCAGCGGTCGACCAGCAGCGACACCTCGGGGCGGCGGGCGATGTCGCGCACCCTGGCCAGGCGCCGCACGTCCCCGGAGCGCTTGGGCTTCTCGTCGAGCGGCGTGGCGATCCACCAGGCACCACCGGTGCCGTCGAGCACGACGTAGCAGACCGGGACCAGCCGGGCGCGGCCGTCGGCGCGGATCGTGGCCAGGATGGCGCGCCGCGCCTCCTCCACCAGCCGGCGGTGCTGCGGCTGGAGCGCCATCACTCGCCCATCACTCGCCCGGGAGCGACAGCTCCCAGAGATCGGCGAACGACTCGTCCGCGTCACGGCCGCCGAAGAGCAGCACCCGCCCGCCGTCGGGTTCGACCACC
>CAYXZN010000324.1:0-958 GCA_964469325.1 uncultured Steroidobacteraceae bacterium | reverse complement strand
TGCGTCGTCGATCAGCCACAGGTCGTCGAGGTAGCCGCGGTCGTTCCCCTGGCCGCCGAAGATCACCGTAGCCTGGTCGAGCCGCGCGGCGGCGTACAGGTTCCGCGCCGGCGGCAGCGAGCCGTCCAGCTGCGCCCACGCGCTCGTCCCGGGCCGCTCCCCGGCGTCGAAGGCCCACAGGTCGCCCAGCGAGTTGGTGCCCGTCGTCTGCCCGCCGTACAGGAGCAGCTGATCGGCGGTCCACCAGCAGGCGTGGAGGCATCGGTTCACGGGCCGCTCGGCGGCGGGCGTCTGCTCCGTCCAGGCGCCGGCGGTGAAGTCGTAGGCCCAGGTATCGGCGAAGCGGGCGTTCTCGGAGGTGAAGCCGTGGCTGATCCAGAGGCGCCCGTCCGGGCCCAGGGCGGCGCAGCTCCCGTAGCGCGCCAGCGGGCGCGTCTGCGGGGCGGGCAGCAGGCGCCAGGCATTGCTCTCCGGGTCGTAGGCCCACAGGTCGTCGAAGAAGGTGGTTCCCACCTGGCCGGCGTGGATGACCAGGCCGATCGGCTCCACCCAGGCCGCCCCATGCCCGAAGCGACCGCGCGGGGCGCTGCCGTCAGGCTCCAGCTGCTCCCACGAGCCGTCGGCAAGGTCGTAGGCCCAGAGGTCGTCGAAGACGGTGCCTCCGTCGCGACCACCGAACAGGTAGGCCCGGCCATCGGGGGCGAGCGTCCAACTGTGATCCTCGCGCGCGCTCGGGCCGTCGGCGGCGTCCAGGGCCGACCAGCGGGCCGGCTCGGGGGTCGGCTCGGCGGTGGGGGTGGCGGTCGCTTCGGGTGAGCCGGTTGGCTGCAGGGTGCTCCCGGTGCCCGACGGCTCGCCGGGCGAGGGCGAGACCGGCACGGCGGTGGTGCAGGCGGCCAGCAGCAGGCCGGGGACGAGGAGCGCGGGCCGGAGCGACATCGGTCCAATCCTACGCGGG
>CAYXZN010000323.1:0-1557 GCA_964469325.1 uncultured Steroidobacteraceae bacterium | reverse complement strand
GCGGCTGGCGGCCATTGACCCGGCGGCGCTGGAGGCGGCCGCCAAGGGGCCGCCGGCCATCCACCGCTTCCCATCGGCCATGGCGAGGCGGATCGGCGAGCTGGCCGCCCACGTGGCCGAGCGCTACGACGGGGACGCGGCGCGCATCTGGACCGAGGCGGCCGACGGCCGTGACCTCGAGCGACGGATCGCCGCGCTACCGGGCTTCGGCGAGATGAAGGTGCGCTCCCTGCTGGCCGTGCTGGCCAAGCGGCTCGGGGTTCGCCCGCCGGGGATCGACGAGGTGCTGCCGCAGCACCCGACCCTGGGCGACGTCGACTCGCGCGAGGCGCTGGAGGAGTACCAGGCCAAGAAGCGCGCCCACAAGGCCGCGCTGCGCGCGGCCGGCACCGCCTAGCCGATACGCGGCGGGGATCAGCGACGGCGGACTGACCGGACCAGTCGTGCCATCAGCTCAGCCGCCTCAGCGCTACGGGCTGGAGTTCGACATGGCCAGCCTCCGCGCGCTCATCGAGCGCCACGGCCTGGTCTCCCCGGGCATGCCCCCCGACGACTGATCCGGAGGCGGCTTCAGGCCACCGGTCGGTAGGGGCTGAAGCGGGTCACCTCGCGGAAGCCGAGCTGCTGGTACACGCCGTACCCGAGGCGCGAGGCCTCGAGAACGCCAATGCTCCGGCCGCGCTCGACCCCCGCGCGCAGCGCCGCGAACGTCAGCGCCGCGCCGATCCCCCGCTGGCGGGCCGTCTCGACGGTCGCCACGTTGTAGATGCCCGCAGCGCCGCCGACGTCGATCAGGGTCGAGGTGGCGACGGGCACGCCCCGGAGGTAGCCGACGAAGTCGACCACCGGTAGCTCCCGACTCGCCAGCCGCGCGCGCCCGACCGCCTCGATGGACTGCGTGAAGGCGGCCGATGGGCTGAGCACCGCTCCGAACACGTCCAGGTAGTCGCGCAGACGCGCCTCGTCGTCCACGACCCGGATCTCGAGGCCATCGGGCGTGTCCGGCGCCGCGATCTCCGCGAGCCGCACCGCCATCCCCGGCCAGCTCGATCCCCAGGGTGCAAGCCCTCGCGCCTCCAGGCGTCGCGGCAGGTCAGCGGGACCGCTCGACGGACCGACCCACCACACGAACGGCACGCCGGCGTCGCGGAACCGGTGCAGGACGCGCTCGATTGCCCCGTCCACGTCGCCCTCGATCCGCGCCCACACGACCCCGTTCAGCAGCGGCTCCGGCGCACCGGTCACCACCGTCCGGACCCCGTCCCGGTCGCTCAGCTCTGCACCGACCACCTCGCCCAGCAGCCACCAGCAGGCGGTGAAGTTGGCCTCGACCGCGCGCTCGAGCTCCTCGCGCTCGGCGTCGCCCAGGGACAGCCGTCGACCGGCGGGGGCGGTCACTCGCCTTCGCCCGGCGGCTCGTGCATCCAGGGCGTGTAGGTGATCCCGACCAGGATCCCCTCCGGCGAGAGCAGGCGCGACGTGGTCTGGCCCCACGGCTCCTTGTGCGCCCCGCGCAGCACCCGGTGGCCGGCCGCCTCCATCTCGGCCACCGCGCCG
>CAYXZN010000322.1:0-1578 GCA_964469325.1 uncultured Steroidobacteraceae bacterium | reverse complement strand
CACCGGCGTCAAGAGCTGATCCGGTAGGCGGCCAGGAGCCGATGCCAGATCCAGCCACTCCCTCGCTCGCGGCCAGTACCGCGCGCTACCTCGGCCGTCGCGACGACGCCGCCACGCTCCGGAACGAGCTCGCCGGCAAGGCAACCCGCGTCTCGAATTTCCGGCTGCTCGCGTTCGCCGCCGCCGTCGGGGCGCTGGTCTGGGCCGAGCTCCGGCCGGACGTCGGCGCCATCGCGTTCGCGGTGTTCGGTCTGGCGCTGCTCACGTTTTTCGCGCTCATCGTCATCCACGCCAAGCTCACCGCCCGCGCGCGTCACGCCACCGAGCTGGCCGCCGTCAACGACGAGGGTGCTGCCAGGCTCCGCCGCGACTGGGATGCACTCCCGCCCTCTCCCGACCGCGCGGCCCCCGGCCACCCGTACTCCCACGACCTCGACATCCTCGGCCACGCCTCCGTCGCACGGCTCCTCGGCACCACCGGCACCGGCATCGGCCGGGCGCGGCTCCGGAGCTGGCTGCTGGGCGCCGCCCCGATCGACCGGGCACGGGAGCGCCAGACGGCCGTTCGGGAGCTGGTCCCGCTCCTCGATTTCCGACAGGACCTCCAGGTGGCGGGTCGCCTCGCCGGCGATCCCGACCGCGATGCCCTCGAGGCGTTCCTCGGCTGGGCCGAGGACGGGCCGTGGCTTCGCTACCGGCCGATTACCCGGTGGGTCAGCCGCCTGATCCCCATCGCGACGATCACGCTCGCCGTGCTGCACCTCGAGGGAACCCTGGACCGGCCGTGGTGGATGCTCACCCTCCTCGCCGGCATCGTCTTCGCGGCCACCATGACCAGGAAGGTCCACCGCATCTTCGACCGCGCCTCCCTCGGGCAGGCGGGCCTGCGCCATTACGCCGAGGTGGTCCGGACCATCCAGCGCCAGGAGTTCCAGGCGGGGCTGCTGAGCCGCGCCCGCGCCGCGCTCACCGACGAGTCCGACGCCAGCGACGAGCTGGACCGCCTCGCATGGCTCACGGAGCTCGCCGACCTCCGGCACAACGGTATGTTCCACCTCCTGCTGCACTGGACCACGCTCTGGGATTTCCACGTGCTGACGGCCCTCGAACGATGGCAGCGCCGCGCCGGTCACCGCGTCCGGGCATGGGTGGGCGCGGTCGGGGACCTGGATGCCCTCGCCGCCCTGGCCGGCCCGCCCCACGATGAGCCCGGCTGGTGCTTCCCGGACCTGGTCGAGGCGGTGTCGGACTCGACCCAGCGGTTCGTCGCCGAGGGGCTCGCGCATCCGCTGCTGTCGGCCGACGAGCGCGTCGCCAATGATGTGACCGTCGGGCCGCCGGGGACGTTCCTCATGGTCACCGGCTCGAACATGTCCGGAAAGAGCACGCTGCTCCGGGCCATCGGGGTCAACGCGGTGCTGGCGCTGGCCGGTGGGCCCGTATGTGCCCGTCGCCTGGAGACGCCGCCGCTCGATGTCTTCTCCAGCATGCGGATCGAGGACTCGCTCGAGCGCGGCGTGTCGCTGTTCATGGCCGAGCTCCAGCGCCTCAAGATGGTCGTGGACGCCGCCGACGCGG
>CAYXZN010000321.1:0-1594 GCA_964469325.1 uncultured Steroidobacteraceae bacterium | reverse complement strand
ACCATGGCGCCGGTGAACACCGCGCCGAAGAAGTCCCAGTGCTGGTTGGCGGCCAGGCCGCCGGCCACGGCGGAGCCCACACCGGCGATCGCGTACTGGCCCAGGGAGATCTGGCCGGTCCAGCCGGTGAGGATCACCAGCGACACGCCGATGATGGCGTAGAGCACCATGAGGGTGGCCTGCGGTGTGCGCACGTCGCCGAAGATGAACGGGGCGGCCAGCGCGAGCAGCGCCACCACGGCGATCACCGCGTAGCGGGCGCGGCGCACCTCGGGCAGGTCTCGGAGCTCGGCCGGGATGGGACGGAACTCCTTCACCGCCTGCCAGGAGGATGCGCCCATCTCCATGGCGCGCGACAGGTGGCCCCGCTGGATGAGCAGGGCGGCGGTGATCACCGCGAACATGGCCGCCGTGGCGAGCGACGCCCGGTTGGTGGCGAAGATCGCCGCCCGATCGACGACGCCGATGAACAGCCCGGCGCCGAAGGCCATGGGCAGGCTCTCCATCCGCGCCATGACCGCGACGGCGAGGCCGAACAGCAGCGTGGTGAGCCCGACGAACCCGGTGAGTGGGATGCCGATGAGCGGCCCCCGGAGGAAGACGCCCACCGCAGACAGCACGGCGGCGAGCATCCAGACGATGGTGGACACGCGCTTGGTGGGGATGCCCAGCAGCGATGCCCGCTCGCCGTTCTCGGCCGAGGCCCGCACGGCGATGCCGATGTCGGTGTAGCGGAAGAACGCACCGAGCGCGACGACGATGATGCCGACGACGACGATGGTCATGAGGTGGTCACCCGTGAGCGTGGCGACACCCACCCGCCACTCGACGCCGGACAGCGGCGAGTGGTACTCGAAGGCGAGGGTGTCGATGAGCTCACCGCCCACCCACTGCTTGGCGTAGAACTCGAGGATCAGCAGGACCAGGCTCACGCCGATCGTGACGACGGTGAGGATCAGCCGTGGCGCGTTGGCGAACCGCCGCACCAGGGTGACCTCGGTGATGCCGCCCAGCAACGCACCGCCGATGATCACGATCGGGATGACGGCCATGTACGGCACGCCCCGCTTGGCGATGAGCAGCAGGGCGATGACCGCGGGCACCGCGCCCAGCTGGGCTTGGGCGAAGTTGATGATCCGGTTGGCCCGGTACACCAGGATGATGCCCATGCCGACCAGTGCGTAGAGCGCCCCGACCACGCCGCCGTCGATGAGGACCTCGCGCGGCAGCATCCTCGGGTAGCGGCCGACCTCCAGGAAGTCGATGTCGACGAAGGGGATGTTGACCCGGCCGAAGATCAGCTGCACGCCGATCTCGACGAGCAGCACGTACAACACCGCCGCCCGCAGGAGCCACCCCGCCTTGGGGTGGTCCCACGCGGTGCGCAGCGCCCGCCGGACGCTGTCCAGCGGTCCTCCTCCTCGTTCGATGGTGGCGGTGTCGCTCACGACGCGGGTACCGGGATCTGGTCGAGCCCGCCCGGCCACTGGCCGAGCCGGTAGCGCTTGTCCCCACCGACGACCACGTACGAACCCGGGCGTCCGTCGATCGACGACGGAGCGCTGTTGGACCAGTACACCTCCTTGGCGTCGCT
>CAYXZN010000320.1:0-1621 GCA_964469325.1 uncultured Steroidobacteraceae bacterium | reverse complement strand
CGATCCAGATCGGGAGGTACCGATCCCGCTCGGTCTCCTTGAGGATGACGACGTGTTGGCTGGAGAGCATGTGCACGCGGACGCTCTCCACCACCATCTCGATCAACCGCATGACCTCTCGATTCTAGCCACCCGGGCCGTCCTCGACTCCGGCGGCCTACTCGAGCACGATCCTCACCACCCGGTCGTCGGTGAGCAGGTAGGCGGCCGGCGGCCCGTCGGGCACGGATCCGACGGCCAGCGAGCGCACGTCGGTCAGCAGCTCGGACTCCGCGCCGTCGCGCGGCGCCATCCACTGCCGCACGAACGCGCCGTCGGCTCGCTGGAAGGCGAGGATGCGGGCGTTGGCCGCGTCGTACACGTAGAACAGCTCGCGGTCTCCGACCGTGGCGCCGTCGAGGAGGCGGTAGTCGGTCTCCTCGCGCACCTCGCCGTCCGGCGGCGGGTCGAGCCGGTAGTCCTCCTGGGGGAGCGGGCGCCCGAAGTTGACCCGGGTGACGGTGTCGGCGTGGAGCAGCCACAGGTTGGCGTCCACGATCAGGTCGCGGGCGCCCGACGGCGCAAGGTCGCTCTCCTCGGTCAGATACGGCTCCGGCGGGTCTGGGAAATTGACCGGCAGCACCGCCGGCGGCGTCCACTTCAGGATCTGCCCGTCGGCGTCGAGCAGGTACAGGGTGAAGATCTCCAGCGGCGGCCGGTGCTGGAGGGCGGACAGAAGCCGCACCCCGGGGTCGAGCGACTCCGCTCCGTTGAGCGCCATCGGCCGCGGCAGCTGCTCTCCCAGGTCGAAGCGCCACGCCTGGCGCTGGCGGTCGATCACCACCACGTCGGTGGCCGCGGTTGCGATCAGCCAGGGAGCCGCGGCCGTGCGTCCGCCGCCGGTCTCGGGCGCCTGGCCGGCGCGCAGCACCACCGCGGCCTCGCCGCTGGCCGGGTCGATCCGCACCACCCGGCCCCTGCCGACCTCGATGAGCCACACCGACCTGTCGCTGGCCACCACCATCCGCTCGGGCTCGACGTCGGTGAACGCGGCGGCGAGGTCGGCCACGGTGCTCACCTCGGCCAGCCGGGTCACCTCGTACAGCTGGTCGAGCCTGCGGTCCACCCGGACCCGCAGCGGCTCGAGCTGCGCGTCACGGATGCCGGCGCCCTCCGCCCGCTCGAGCTCGCGGTACGCCTCGTTGAGCAGCTCCTTCGCGCGTTCCGGAGCGCGCTCGACCAGGTCGTCGCCGTCGACCCGCTGCTCCACGGCCGCGATCCGCTCCTCCGCGGCCATGATCGCCTCGCGCGCCACCAGGGCCCGTGGGATCGCCTCGGTCGGTCGGGCGCTGGGCAGGTTGGCCACGCTCATCCCCAGCGCCAGCAGCAGTGCCACCGCCGCCATCCCCGCCAGGCCGCGCCGGCGCCGCCGTCCCTCCTCGCGGACCGAGGTCCGTTCCACGCGCCGCAGCTCGGGTCGAGGGCGGGGGACGAAGGCGAACAGGATGTTCAGCACGCGCAGGATCCCGCGCCCGATGGCGGCCTTCAGCTGGTCTCCGGCGCGATCCACCCGTCGATAGGCGGAGCATCATGAGGACTTTGTCGCCGGCAGGCACCACACCAAGTGGATGGAGGAGGTGTT
>CAYXZN010000319.1:0-1637 GCA_964469325.1 uncultured Steroidobacteraceae bacterium | reverse complement strand
GAGGCCAAGGCGCTGCGCAAGCTGCGCCACCCGTCGCGCTCCCGGAAGCTCAAGGACGACCTCGAGTAGCCGCTGCTCCTGCGCCACGACGGGGCGTTGCATGTGGTGGAGGTAACAGCCAGGCAGGACCGCCGAGGGCCTGGCGATCGGCTTGCGCTTGGCCACGGGTTGCACGGCGAGGGATGGGTGACGACGGGCGCCTACCTGCTTGGCCGATACCTCCGCCCGGCTGAACCTCCGTCCGCCTGGGCTGCCATGCCGGGCTAGGATGCGCCGATGGAGTTCTCCGAGGTCGTCCGCCGCCGCCGGATGGTCCGTCACTTCGCCGATGAGCCGGTCGACCGATCCGTGCTGGAGCGCATCGCCGCCGCCGCGCAGCGGGCGCCCAGTGCGGGATTCAGCCAGGGCCAGCGGCTGGTCATCGTCACCGATCCGGACCGGCGCCGGGCGGTGGCCGAGGCGGTCGGAGAGCCGGGCTACGTGGAGGGCGGCTACGCCCCGTGGATCAGCCGCTGCGCCGCGCTGTTCGTCCCGTGCGTCAGCGAGGAGGTCTACCACCGCCGCTACCGGGAGCCGGACAAGCTCCGCAACGGCGAGGAGATCAGCTGGCCGGTCCCGTACTGGTGGGTCGACGCGGGCGCCACGCTGATGAGCGTCCTGCTGGCGGCGGTGGACGAAGGGCTGGCGGCCGGCTTCGCCGGCGTGCCCGACCCCGACGCCCTGCGCGAGGCGCTGGGCATTCCGCCCGAGTTCGCCCCGATCGGAGTGGTCTCGGTCGGGAAGCCGCTCGCCGACAAGCGGTCACCGTCGCTGCGCCGCGGCCGGCTGCGGCTCGCGGAGTTCGCCCGTTGGGAGCGCTGGGGCGGCTGAGCCACTTGCGCCGAGTGTGGATAACCCCCTCGACATCGGGCTCTGCCGGGAGTAGACCAGACGTGGACGGCCACGACGGGTAGCGGGTGCCCGAGACCGTCCGGTGAGGAGGAATGCTCGTGTCCCACCACGAATCGAAGATGTCGCGCGAGGAGATGACCCGGCTCAACCGGCGGTTTGCGGAGGTGTTCGCGTCTGGCGACATCGACGCGCTCGACGAGCTGGTCGACCCCGACTTCGTCGAGCACAATCCCGCGCCCGGTCAGGGCCCGGGGATCCAGGGCCTCAAGGACTGGCTGCGCGATTTCCGGCAGGCGTTCTCCGAGGCGCGCTACGAGATCGAGGACGAGATCGTCGAGGGCGATCGGATGGCGATCCGCTCCACCTTCAGCGGCCGACATACGGGCGCCTTCCTGGGCGCGCCGGCCACCAACAAACGCTTCAGCATCGACGGGATCGACATCATCAGGGTACGCAATGGTCGGGCGGTGGAGCACTGGGGGCTGTTCGACAGCCTCGCGATGCTCCAGCAGCTCGGCATCACGGAGGCGCCCGGCATACCCGTCAGCGCCTGATCGCGATCCGGGTCCGCGCCACGGGTCGGCCGGATCGGTCCGCGTTGACCGGTCCGGTCGACGACCTATAATCGAGAGGACCCGCCTCCGCGCGGGTCGTGCCGCGTTCCGGCGTAGCTCAGTTGGTAGAGCGGGCGGCTGTTAACCGCTTGGTCGCAGGTTCGAGTCCTGCCGCCGGAGCCACTTCATCGG
>CAYXZN010000318.1:0-1683 GCA_964469325.1 uncultured Steroidobacteraceae bacterium | reverse complement strand
CGCCAGCGCCACCCGTTGCAGCAGCTGGCCGCGCGCCGAGGCGGGGTCGAGGTCCACAGCGACGGGGTGGTCGTCGCCGAGCTCGGGGATGCGCACGGTGCGGCGGGCCTGACGTATGGCCTCGAGGTCGATCAGCTCCGGGCTGGCCACGGAAAATCCTCACACGCTCGGTTTGCACCCCTCGTAAGTGATACGGATGAGAGCCCCGATCGATCACGTCGTACCGCCCCGATCCACCCACAACGTGCGCAGGACGAACCTGGACGCGCGGTGAATTGCCCGGATCGGCGCCCCGCTCATTCCGGACATCACGGACAGTTCGGTCGGTCGGATGAGGCTGAGCATCCCCCAAACGGGTGATATCTCACCCCCTCTTTCTCCATGGATTCCAAAAGGGCAGGTCAAGCCGCCGCGGATGTGGAAGAGTTCTCAATGGAGGGGAGCTGTTACGCGAGGTCGCGGGCGGCTCCGGCGTCGTCGCCGCGAGCCGGTCGTGCGGGCACCCGCCCGATCAACCGCGCCGACAGCGAACCGGGGGTGGAAGTTCATCCGTGGTTCGGGTTTCGGGTCAGGCCGCCCGGTCGGCCTCGCTGGCTCTCCCGCTGAACGCAACGGGAGGCAGGCCGGATGAGCAGCCAGACGCTACCGAAGCCGGTGCCGCTGAAGCGGGCGCGCGACGGGATCCTGGTCCGCGAGCACCTGCGGGGGCGCGACGAGGCGTTCCGGGTGCTCTACCAGCGGTTCCACAAGCCGCTGCTGGGCTACTGCATCAAGCGGGTCAAGTGCGAGGCGCTGGCCGAGGACCTCGCCCAGGACGTGCTCATCCGGGCGCTGGAGCACCTGGAGGAGTTCGACACCGACCGCCCGGCGTGGCCGTGGCTGAAGGCGATCGCCGGCAACGTGATCGTCGACCACACCCGCAAGCACCACCGCGAGGAGCTGACCCCGACGCCGATGAAAGAGGACGACGCCGTCGAGGACGACATCGCCGAGCTGCTGGCCGAGCGCCCACTGCTGCGCGAGGCGATGGCCGACCTTCCCGACCGCCAGCAGGTCGCGATCCGGCTGCGCTACCTCGAGCAGTGGAAGTCCTCGGAGGGCGCGGACTTCCTCGACCTGTCCCGCCCGGCGTTCGAGCAGCTGCTGTTCCGCGCGCGGACCAACCTGCGCAAGCGCTACGAGCGGCTCGCCGACCAGGCCAGCCCCCGCCTGGCCGGGGCGCTGCTGCCGCTGTACCGGCTCAAGGAGGCGGTCGCCTCACGCCTGCGCGCCCGGTTCGCCGGTTGGGAACAGACCCTGCACAGTATGGGCCCGGCCGCGTTCGACGCCATCGGCCAGGCCGCCACGACCGTCGCCGTGCTCGGCCTGGTCAGCGGCATCGTGGGCGGGGCGGCCTCCGACGAGGCTTCCGCCCGGCTCGACGGCGTGCCCGCCAGCGCGGTGATGCCGGCGATCGGCTACCACGCCGGCGGCGGCGCTTCCGCGGAAGCGCCGGCCGGTGTGGCTGCCTCAGTCGCTGATCCGGAGGCTGGTGAGAGCGGGGCGGTGGCCACCGACCGTCACGTGAGCTTGGAGGCGCCGGCAACAGAACAGACACAAGGTGTTACGACGGCCTCCAGTCGCCTCACCACAAGCCAGTCAGAGGACCAACGCGAGTTCGAGCGGGAAACAACCATCACCCTG
>CAYXZN010000317.1:0-1689 GCA_964469325.1 uncultured Steroidobacteraceae bacterium | reverse complement strand
CCCGTACTCGGCGCAGAAGTAGGCGACCGGACCGGGCAGCTCGCGCGATGGGTCGCTGCGGTACCAGCTCTCGGCGCCGTTGGCCATGTAGGCGGAGAACTCCTCCAGCAGCCGAGAGGCGTCGACCATGAAGTCCTCGTCGGCGGTCAGCTCCGCCCACCGGGCGGCATCGGTGCCGGCGAGCACCGGAATCGGGTTGCGGTAGCGGGCCCAGGCGCCGCCGTCGATCCGGGCGAAGAGCGCGCCGGCGCGCGGCGACCAGCTCCACCACAGGTTGTAGGCCAGCTCGGTGAGCCCCTCGAGGCCGGGCGGCAGGTTGAACTGGTGGCCCGGCAGGGTGGGGACGTGCACAGGTGGGGTCATCGGCATCGGATGATACTCACGCTGCTCCGCTTAGGATTGTGTCGATGACGACACCCACCCTGCGCCGCGGGCTGGACGTCGCCGCGGTCCGCGACCACTTTCCGGCCCTGCGCGTCGAAGTCGGCGGCCGTCCGGTCGCGTACCTCGACGGCCCCGGCGGGACGCAGGTTCCGCGGCAGTGCGTCAGCGCGATGGCGACCTACCTCGAGACGTCGAACGCAAACACCGGTGGGCCGTTCGCCGCCAGTCGCAAGACAGATGCCGTGATCGCCGACGTGCACGCCGCCGCCGCCGACTTCGTGGGCGCCCACGACCCGGCGGAGATCGTGTTCGGGCCGAACATGACCACCCTGACCTTTGCGCTGAGCCGGGCCATCGGCCGCGAGCTGCGCCCCGGTGACGAGCTGGTGGTGACCCGCCTGGACCACGACGCCAACGTCGCCCCCTGGCTGGCCCTGGCCGAGGAGCGCGACGCGGTGATCCGCTGGCTCGACTTCCGCCCCGCCGACTGCACGCTCGACCTGGCCGAGCTGGAGACGGTCGTCTCGTCGCGCACCCGGCTGGTGGCGATCACCCTGGCCTCTAACGCGGTGGGGACCATCGTCGACGTGGGTCGTGCGGTGGAGATCGCCCATGCCGCGGGCGCCCTCTGCTTCGTGGACGCCGTCCACGCCGCCCCTCACCTACCCTTGGACGTGAGCGCCCTGCGCGCCGATTTCCTGGCCTGCTCGCCGTACAAGTTCTTCGGTCCGCACCTGGGGATCCTGTACGGGCGCCGCGAGCACCTCGAGCGGCTGCGCGCCTTCCGCGTCCGCCCGGTGGGAGAGGCGCTGCCCGGCAAGTGGGAGACGGGTACCCAGAGCCACGAGGCGTTGGCCGGCCTGCTGGGTACGTTCGAGTACCTCGCCCAGCTCGGCCGCGCGTACGGCGGCGCGGCCGCGTCCGGGTCGCGCCGCGACGCCTTCCGGGCCTGCATGTCGGAGATCCGCGCCTACGAGCGCGGGCTCATTCCGCCACTCCTGGAGGGGATTGCGTCGGTTCCGGGGACCCGCATCCACGGCATCGCCGATCCCCAGCGCTCGGCGGAGCGGGTGCCGACGGTCGCCTTCACCATGGCGCGCCGGCGGCCGCAGGAGATCGCCGAACACCTGGCTCAGCACGGCATCTCGGCGTGGGCCGGCAACTACTACGCGCTCGAGGTGATCCGCGGCCTGGGGCTCGAGGACTCGGGCGGGATGCTGCGCGTCGGCCTGGTGCACTACAACACTCGCGCCGAGATCGATCGGCTGGTGGTTCAAAAACTCAAAAAGGTGGGGATTGTTCCGT
>CAYXZN010000316.1:0-1699 GCA_964469325.1 uncultured Steroidobacteraceae bacterium | reverse complement strand
TGGTCCCATCGGCGAGCGAGATCATCCGGTAGGAGTAGGCGTTGTCCCGGCAGCGCTGGACGATCAGGCGCGAGGCATCGGGCGTGAAGTGGAAGAGGCTGAAGATCTCCAGCCGGTTCAGGGGCGCGTCACCCAGCCACGACCGGTCGACCGCGTCGCCGGCCACCTGGCCATCGGCCAGAGGGAGCTCCAGCAAGTGCGCCGGGGCGCGCATGGGATCGGCCTGGCGATCGGCCAGGACCAGGTAGAGCCGGTCGCCGGAAGGGTGGACGGCCCCGGCGAGGATGGGCCGATCGGTCTCGTAGGCGACGCCCGTCTCACCGCTGGCGACCTCCAACGTGCTGACCGATGAGCGAGCGCCGTCGTCGAGGGCATAGAAAACGTAGCCGTCGGCGGGTCCGGTGATGAAGCCGATCCCGAAGGGCGGCAGATTCTGGCGCAGGTTGAACGGCAACGGCACGACCGCCGTCGCGGTGCCGTCGGTGTAGCCCACGCGGAGGGTGATCTCGGCCAGGACGTCGTCCTGCTGCTGCGACTCGCGGGTCTCGACCTGGTACCACCCGAGCTGTCCCGTGTCGGCAGGCGCGGATCCGACTGGTTCCGTTGCGCAGCCGGCAAACAGGAGAGCGCCCGCTGCCATCGCCGCTGAGGCCTTCACGCGGATCACAGTGTCAACTTTCACGCGGACTGTCGATACGGTCGACGCCCGTTCGAAGGCCGAGGTCGATCGAATCTGACCTTCGGGGTGCTGCGTTCGCGACCAACGGCACCTGAAGGCGAGGGGCGACCCGGCGGGACGTACGTCCACAAGCCGGTCTGATCCGCGGCCCCGTTGAATCACCCGCCCCTTGAGCTCTGGCTCCGGGCGCGGCCCGGATCAGCGAGCGGGTACGCCCACCGCGGCGCCTGAGCCCTCCGGCGTCGTGAAGCGCAGCTGACGGACGAAGGTCAGGAAGCTGAGCATCACCACCAGGACCGGGTAGCTGTACCAGTCGGGGAACGAGCTCACGTAGGCGCTGTCGCCGGTGACCACCGCGCGCAGGTGGATGGCCACGCTCAGCGCGAAGTAGGCGAGCATCACGTAGTACGGAGCCCGCCACCAGCCGGCCAGGCGGACACGGCTGCGCGCCGCCAGCCCTGACACCAGCGCGTACACCATCGCGCCCGTCAGCGGCCATTCGATCTCCGGTCGCAGCACGTGCGCGAGGAAGAGCTCGCGCCCGATCAGGATGTGGGTGGTGTGGAGGTAGATGCCGGCGATGAAGAGGGCCGTCGCGACCAGTCGGAAGCCCAGGTCCGCGGTCGGTCCGATCGGCTCTCCGTCGGGCGCCTCAGCCGGCACGATGCGGACGGCAGCGACGTGGCCCACCGCCAGGCCGATGTGCAGCACGGTGGCGATGGCGCCGGGAAGCTCGAGCCCGAAGGTGGCGAACGAGGGCCAGAAAACGAGGTTCGCGACGCCCAGGATGGCGTGGGTCGCCCCGGCCAGAAGATGGACGCCACGTGTCGGCTGTGCCGCTGACCGCCAGAAGAGGACCGCCAGCAGGACCGCCAGCGCGTGCGCTTCCGCGAAGCCGATGGTGTAGGCGGATCCGCCGAAGATATCGGCGTACGGGCGATCCGGCCGAAGTGGCCGATGAGATCGAAGGCGACCTGCACCAGCCCTGCTGCGCCCAGGAACACGGCGCTGGCTCGCAGG
>CAYXZN010000315.1:0-1724 GCA_964469325.1 uncultured Steroidobacteraceae bacterium | reverse complement strand
ACCACGCGGGACACCATCAGCACCAGGACCGCGAACCACACCCAGCCGATGCCCAGATCGAACACGAGGACGGCGCCGGCGGCCGGGATGGTCACCGCCAGCGCACCGACCATCGCCATGGCCAGGAAGCGCATGTCGCCGGCGCCGATGAGCAGTCCGTCCAGCACGAAGGCGGCACCGTTGAGCGGCTGGAGCACGGCGACCCACAGCAGCAGGAAGCCGGCCAGGTGGACGACGGCGGGATCGTCGCTGAAGATGTCGGGCACCCAGGGGCGCAGCAGCAGGACCACCGCACCCACCGCCACGCCGCCGGCGACGCCCAGTTCCAGCATCCGCCGTCCGGCGCCCCGGGCGGTCACGGGGTCCTCGGCGCCGAGGAACCGCCCGATCATCGCCTGGCCGGCGATGGCGATGGCGTCCAGGGCCAGCGCCAGCAGGCTCCACACGGCGAAGGCCACCTCGTGGGCCGCCACGTCGGCCGTGCCCACCCGCGCCGCCACGGCCGTCATCAGCGTGAGCGCCCCACGCAGCGCCAGCGTGCGCACCAGCAGGTCGCCGCCGACCCGGCCCAGCCGCCCGATCACCCGCCAGTCCGGCCGCCACGACACCCCGGCCCGGGCGCTGGCGCGGGCGACCATGGCGATGTAGACGCCGGCACCGGCCAGCTGGGCGACCACCGTGGACAGCGCCGAGGCCCCGATGCCGAACCCGAACCCCTCGATCAGCACCAGCTCCAGGACGAGGTTGCCCACCGCGGCGCACACCGCCACCACCAGTGGTGTCTTGGTGTCCTGCAGGCCGCGCAGGTAGCCGGTGCCGGCGAAGGTCAGGAGCTGCGCGGGGATGCCGAAGGCGGAGATGCGCAGGTAGATCTCGGCGTTGGTCCGCACCGCGCCTTCCGCACCCAGCGCCGACACGATCGGGCCCGGCGCGGCGATCACCAGGCCCGCCACCACGCTGCCGATGACCACGGCGAGCCACAGGCCCTGGAGCGCCTGGTGGGCGGCGTCGCCCTCGCGGCCGGCGCCCAGGAGGCGGGACACCGCCGCGGTGGTGCCGTAGGCGAGGAAGATGAAGACGGCGAAGCCGGTGAGCAGCGCGGACGAGGCCACCGCCAGCCCGGCCAGCTGCGAGGTGCCGATGTTGCCGACCACCGCCGTGTCGGCCAGCACGTAGAGCGGCTCGGCCACCAGCGCGCCGAGCGCGGGCACGGCGAGGCGGGCGATCTCCCGGTCGTGGGGCGAGCGGAGGCCGGGCACGGCGCAGGATCCTGGCACCGGGGACCGGCAGCTCGCCGATCGACGGTCCCGGTATCCAGCAGATTCCCGGAGAAGGGCGGGCGCTATCGTCCCCCGGCGTGAGCACCGACGACACCAGCACCCCCGTCGACATCAAGGCCCGCTCGCGCGAGGTCACCGACGGCATGGAGCGAGCCCCCGCACGGGCGATGCTGCGGGCCATCGGCATGACCGACGACGACTGGGGCAAGGCCCAGATCGGGGTGGCCTCGTCGTGGAACGAGGTGACGCCCTGCAACCTGCCGCTCGACCGCCTGGCCAAGCGCTCGAAGCTGGGCGTGCGGGACGCCGGCGGCTACCCGATCGAGTTCGTCACCGTCGCCGTGTCCGACGGGATCTCCATGGGGCACGAGGGCATGCGGGCCTCGTTGGTGTCCCGCGAGGTGATCGCCGACTCGGTCGAGACCGTGATGCACGCCGAGCGGC
>CAYXZN010000314.1:0-1725 GCA_964469325.1 uncultured Steroidobacteraceae bacterium | reverse complement strand
GCACCACCTCGACCTTCTTCCAGGAGATGGCCCGCGACGTGGCCGAGCACATCCGGGAGCGGATGCCGGCCTGGCGCGCGGCCCACCCCGGGGTCGAGGAGATGCGGGTGGCGGTGATGGGCTGCGTGGTGAACGGGCCCGGCGAGAGCAAGCACGCCGACATCGGCATCAGCCTGCCGGGGACGTTCGAGGAGCCGGTCGCGCCGGTCTTCGTCGACGGCCGGAAGGTGACCACCCTGCGCGGCGAGGGCCTCGTTCCCCGGTTCCTCGAGATCCTCGACGCCTACGTCGCCGAGCGCTACCCCGCGCAGGCCCCGGAGGTCGCGATCCGGGGCTGAGGGCTCAGACGCAGATGCCGAGCGCCGGCGGACCGGTGAAGGGGCGTCCGGCACGGACCTCGTTCAGCTCGACGGTGCCGTCCTGCTGCACGTTGATGAACGCTGCCAGGTTGCGGCCGATCAGGTTCGACTCGAGCTCGGCGGAGTCGATCACCACCTCGTCGTTGACCAGCACCTGGAACGGCTCCACCACCTCGGTGAACTGGTAGTTGCGCGACTTGCACGCCTCCACCGGCTCGTCACCGGTTCGCCCGTCGGAGAGCGATGCGTTGGCCTGCGCATCGCGCTGGCGGTTCACGACCAGGATGTTGAGCGTGACTCCGACGCGGTCCCCATCTCCGCCTCCTCCGCCGCCGCAGGCGGCGAGCACCACTGACAGCAGGAGCGTCAGGGCCGTCGCTCCCGCCACCGCTCCACTTCTGCGCCGAGACGGGCGAGTTGTCATGGGGCCGACCTCCTTCTCCTCGTGCGCTTCGGGTCGCGTGCTGGCAGGACTCTAGCGTCCCCGGCTGGCGGTCGCCACTAGAACCGGTCGCGTCACGTCACCCCTGCGCCGCCGCGGCGGCGACCAGCGTCCACGCCGCGACCACGAAGGCGACCACCAGGAACGTGACCACCGCGAACGGGACCAGCCCGGCGGCGACGTGCTGGCCGGCCGGCCGCACCTCGTGCCGATGCTCGGCGTCCGCCTCGACGAGGGGAGCCGATTGGTCGGTGGTGGCGGGGAGGTTCGAGCTCATGGGTGACTCCCGTCCACGATCAGGGCCAGCTGTCGCTCGAGGTCGGCGGCGCCCAGCTGGCCGATCTGCCGGCCGCGCACCACCCCCTCGCCGTCGATGAAGAACGTCTCGGGCGGCCCGTGGATGCCGTACCGCGCCGCCACGCTGCCACCGGGGTCCATGGCCGCGGGCCAGCCCGCTCCCATGCGGGCCATGAACCCGCGGGCCGCCTCCGAGCGGTCCTGGTACACGATGCCGATGACCGCCAGGCCGGACGCCTGGTGCTGCTCGGCCGCCTCGGCCAGCAGCGGGAACTCCTCCACGCACGGTCCGCACCAGCTGGCCCAGAAGTTCACCACCACCGGGCGCCCGGCGAGGTCGGCGAGGCGCACCGGGTCGCCGTCCAGGTCGACCAGGCTGAACGCCGGCGCCGGCTCCCCGACCCTGGCGCTCGGTGCCGCGAGCATGCCGCTCCTCCCCGCCAGCCAGACGCCGTAGGCGGCGAGCAGCACCAGGGGAAGCAGGGCGGCGGCGACGTAGTAGGCGCGGGGCAGGCGGCCGTGGCACTGGCGAGTCGGCGCGTCGGCGGGCATGCGGCCAGCTCCGCGGTCGGTTCCCCTTGTAGTTCCGGAGGAAATGGGCAGAATCGTAGTGGGCCTGTACGCTCA
>CAYXZN010000313.1:0-1728 GCA_964469325.1 uncultured Steroidobacteraceae bacterium | reverse complement strand
GTTGGCAACTCTCCCCCCAACGGAACGACGATGCATCTCGATTCGGACATCACGGACGGACAGCGTTACACGGCGGCGACGCCGCAACCGATCCCGAGCCGGAGCTCGCGCCGGTGATCGGGCCGTGGCTGTACATCGCGGGGCTGGGCGCCGCCCTCCTCACGGCCGCGCTGGTCACCCCGCTGGTGGTCCGGTTCGCCTCCCGTGCCGACATCGTCGATCCCGTCGGCGGGCGGCACACCCACACCAGGCCGGTGCCGCGGCTGGGGGGCCCTGCCGTCTTCGCCGCCATGCTGGTGGGCCTGCTGGTGGCGCGCGGCGTCGAAGCCCTGGCCCCGTCGATCGGGGGCTCCAGCCGGTTCTACGTCGGCATCCTCCTGGGCGCCGCGACCATCTTCGTGGGCGGCCTGGTGGACGATTTCCGGCCGCTCCGGCCCCGGTGGAAGGTGGCCTGGCAGGTGGCGGCCGCGCTCGTCGTCTACGCGTTCGGATTCCGGATCCAGGCGATCAGCATGGGCGAGGCCAGCCTGGCGGTGGGGTGGGTCAGCCTGCCCCTGACCCTGGTCTGGATCGTGGGCGTCACCAACGCCTACAACCTGATCGACGGCCTCGACGGGCTCGCCACCGGGATCGCGCTGGTGGCGCTGAGCGCCGTCGCCATCGCGGCCGGGCTGCTCGGCAACGCCCCCGTCGTCCTGGTCGCCTGCATCCTCCTCGGCGCGCTGCTCGGCTTCATCCGCTACAACCTCGAGCCCGCCCGCATCTTCCTCGGCGATTCCGGGAGCCAGTTCATCGGCTTCATGCTCGCGGTGCTGTCCATGGCCGGCGCCATCAAGAGCTCCACCGCCATCATCGCCGTCGTACCGCTGTTCGCGCTGGCCCTCCCGCTGCTCGACACGACCCTCGCCATCGGCCGGCGCTGGCTGCGCGGGGTCCCCGTCTCCGAGGGCGACGCACGCCACATCCACCACCGCCTGCTCTCGACCGGGCTGAGCAAGCGACGCGCGGTCCAGGTCCTCTACCTCGCCGCCACGTGCGTCGCGGCCATCGGGCTCTTCCTCGCGTTCGCGCCCCAGGGCCGCCTGACCGTCATCGCCCTCGGCGCCGCCGCGGCCTCCGCCTTCCTCCTCCTGCGGGGGCTCCGCCACCTCCGGTACGAGGAGTTCGCCGTGGCCGGGAAGGTGCTGGCCGCAGGACCCATGCGGGCGCGGCGGGTGATCCGCGACCGCCTTTACGCCGAGGAGATCGCCGAGCTCATCGGCCTGGCGAGCTCCCGCGGCGAGGTCGAGGCGCTCCTGACCGACAACGCCGACACCTTCGGCTTCGCGCACATGGAGATCTGCCGGGAATCCGACCATACGCGGCGCCGCTGGAACGGAGGCAACGGGAGCGAACACTGGAAGCTGGATTTCCCGCTCGTCGGGTCCTCTACGGATCCTGTCGTGCTGCGGATCTGGTGTCATGCCGGCGACGGGTTCCGCCCGTTCGGCGCCGAGCGGGTGGCCCACGCGCTTGCGCCGGCGCTGAAGGAGGCAGCGACGCGGCTGACTGAACCGATCGGCCCGCGACCTTCACCGGAGCCGGCTCGTGATGAATTGCCTCCCCCACAGCGCCACGTCAGTGGTAGGTGGATCGCTCCCGCGGCCAGGTCGTAACGCTATCCGTTCCGCCTGACCAGCAGATCGATCCGGTGGTCAGAGTCAAACGGCCCACCATGCCAATGTCGAG
>CAYXZN010000312.1:0-1733 GCA_964469325.1 uncultured Steroidobacteraceae bacterium | reverse complement strand
CCCTACCAGGAGGCGGCCTCTTAGAGCAGGTGGAGGAGCCAGTCGCCGAGGGGGACGCCCGTGGCCACGAACACGACGACACCCAGGGCGAAGACGGCGACGGCGGCCTGCTCGAGGCGGGTGAGGTGGTCGAGGGGCTGGCGGGTGAGAACGTCGGTTTGGTCCATGGTGTCTCTATCGACCGCCCCGGCCGGTTTCTTGACCTGGCCTCTCTTTGAAGCCTCGACCAGCCGGGATAGGATCCGCCTCCCACGACCAGGCGCTAGGGAAACCGGGACATGCCCACCGACACAGGAGGTGCAGGGCATGTCCACCGCTACCGTTTCGCTCCCCGAAGGGTTCACCCGCCGCTCCCGTGCCGCCGTCGAAGCCGCCATGCGGCTGTGCGACGAGGCCGACCGGCTCCGCCGGGAGGTGGGGCGGCTCGACCACGCCATCGAGGTCATCGTCGACGACGATGCCGACTTCGCCGTCTACGACGTCGCCCGGGGTACGGACTACGACGTCCTCGATGCTCTACTTCTCCACGCCCGCTGGCTGCTCCAGTTGGGAAACCCGTCGATGGAGCAGCCCCTGTGGGCCGACCAGGCCGACTATCTGCTCGACCGTTTCGGCTGGTCGGCTCCGCTCCCGGCGGGCACCCACTATCTCGCCCACTATCTCGACGGGTAGTGCCAAAAGGTGGTGCAAGCAGCTTGCACCACCTATCCGAACGGCAACACCCGACACCGACCCTGTAAGGGGTAAGTTGTCCGACGGTGGCGCTGGCGTGGGACGGCCTCGACGACGACGGCTGGGACGACGAGTACCTCGCTGGGCTCCTCTCCGCCGGCCCGGCCGATCCGCTCCCGGCCACGATCCTCGAGCGGCTGGCGGCGTCGAGGCCACGGTGGCAGGCGCAGGCGGCCTGTAGAGGCGCCGGGGTGGACTTCTTCGACCCCGGCCAGGTCGACGCCGCCCAGGCGCTCTGCGGGGCGTGTGGGGGGGCCGAGGAGTGCGGCCGGTTCGGCCAGGCCGAGCCGGCCGGGACCTGGGGTGGGCGGACGAGGGGCCTGCCACGACCTCGGCCGCCGACCGCGACCCGGGAAGTAACTTCGCCGAGTCGCGACAACGGAAACGGCCGCGTGCGGGAGACGCGAGCGCTCGCGCTCCCCCCGAGCCCCCGAGCGCCCGCGGCTCCCGAGCGCGAGCCCGAGCGCGCGCCCGCGGTGTGCGCCGACTGTGGCGAACAGCCGGTGGCGTGGGCCGGCCGCTGCCGGCGCTGCTACCACCGCGCCCGCCGGCGGGCGGCGGGGATCCAGCCGAGACGGCAGGGCCGCACAGTGGGCACCTGC
This sequence comes from uncultured Steroidobacteraceae bacterium, assembly GCA_964469325.1. Lineage (GTDB taxonomy): Bacteria > Chloroflexota > Limnocylindria > QHBO01 > QHBO01 > CAYXZN01. The sequence continues at coordinate 399 of CAYXZN010000312.1, read as the reverse complement.
GCCGGCTGCGGCGAGGAGCGGACGATCGAGGGCGCCAGCCTGTGCCAGCGCTGCTACTCGACCGGGCGGCGCCGGGCGCGGGGAGCGAAGCCGAAACAGGTCGGGAAGCGCGTCGCCGCCTGCGAGGGGTGCGGGACGGTCGGGCCGATCTACTGCGTCGGCCGGTGCGCCCGCTGCTACGGGGCGCTCCGACGGGAGCGGAAGAGGCGGTCAATGGTTGACCATTGACCGAGCGACTGGGCAAGTGTCCGTCCCTACCAGGCGACGTCGGTCACCGTCACCGTCGCGATGAGGTCGAGACCGACCTTGCGGGTGGTGGTGTCGTCGCCCATGGTCTGGGGGGCATAGAGCGACACGTACCCGGCCTCCTCGTTGACTTCGTGGACGCCGGTCATGAGC
>CAYXZN010000311.1:0-1734 GCA_964469325.1 uncultured Steroidobacteraceae bacterium | reverse complement strand
CCAGCGCCTCTCCGACCGCCGCCGCCACGCCGGACGCCACCCCCAGCCCCTCCGTCGCGCCGACCGGAACGGCATCGGCGACCTCTACCCCCCAGCCCACGCCGACGCCGGAGCCGACGCCGGAGCCGGGCGACCGCTTCAGCCACTACGAGGTGGCCGTGGCGCCGCAGCCCTACACCGTCTTCCGGATCGCTGACTCAGGCGAGATCATCTCCGCCCTGGATACGTCGTTCGAGAACTACTCCCAGGCGGACGTCACCCCCCGGCAGGCGGCGGACGGACTGGTGCACTGGGAGACGCTGAACGGCGGCCTCATCGGGTGGAGCTACGTCTCCGGCGAATCCGGCGAGTTCCGGATCCGTGCCGTGTTCGCGGGCCCGCAGGGCGAGCGGCGCGTCAGCTACCTCGACGACGACGAACTGGACGACTTCCCGACCGAGACGCCGACCCCGTAGCCGCCCGCGCCACCGGCTGAGCCGTCGGCCAGGTCCTGAGTACCCGACCCTCCCGGGACGACCCTCCGACGCGGCGCGCGCCGAAAGCCCTTGACGGGGAACCGCTGCCCTGTAGAATGGCGGCTCGTGGTCCAAAATGGGGCCAAGTGGGGAAGAGTGGTGAATCACAGGGCTCATGGAACGCGCGACCTCCTTCACCGGCGAGTTCCGGCACGCGCTCGACGATCGCGGCCGGGTCGCGGTGCCGGTCCGCTTCCGGGGCCGCCTGGCCGCCGGGGCGACGCTCGGCCGATGGCTGGACGGCTGCCTGGCCCTCTTCCCGCAGGACGAGTGGGACCAGTTCGCGGCACGGCTGCGGGCCCTCCCCTCGACCGATCCGATCGGCCGCCAGTTCTCGCGCTTCATGTCGTCGGGCGCAGTGGAGGTGGAGCTCGACCGGCAGGGACGGATCCTCGTTCCGGGCTACCTGCGCAGCTACGCGGGGCTGGCCGGCGGCGAGGTGGTCCTGGTCGGCGCGCTGAGCCGCCTGGAGCTGTGGGCTCCCTCCACCTGGGAGCGCTACCGATCGGACCTCGAGGAGTCGCCGGAGGCGCTCGCGGAGCGTCTCGCCGACCTCGGGATCTAGCCGGTCGCAACGCCATGACGCACGTTGCGGCCGAGCCATTGATGCGTCTCCGGGCCGATCGGCCCGTCACCGACCAGAGGGGTGCAGTCGCAGATGGGAGAAGGGCACCTGCCGGTGCTGGTCGAGGAGGTCGTCGACCTGCTCGCACCGCTGCCCGGCAGCTCCGTGGCGGACTGCACGGTCGGGGGCGGTGGGCACGCCGAGCGGCTGTTGGAGGCGTCGGCTCCGGATGGTCGCCTGCTCGGCCTCGATGCCGATCGGGCGGCCATCGCGGAGGCGCAGCGGGTCCTCGCCCGCTTCGGGGACCGCGTCGTTTTGCGGCACGCCAACTTCGCTGCGATCTACGACGTGGCGAGGGAGGAGGGCTTCGTGCCACTCGACGCGGTCCTCTTCGACCTCGGCCTGTCGAGCTACCAGCTCGGCGATACCACGCGCGGCTTCAGCTTCAGCGCCGAAGCCGCGCCGGACATGCGGTTCGATGAGGCCGTCGGCCTCTCGGCCCTCGAGCTCATCGACCGCTCGTCGGAGCGAGAGCTCGCCGGAATCCTCGCGACGTTTGGTGAGGAGCGCCGTGCGCGCCGCATCGCGAAGGCGATCCTGGCGGCGCGCACGGAGGTGCGCCTGGTGAGCGCCGCCGACCTGGCGGGCGTGGTC
>CAYXZN010000310.1:0-1755 GCA_964469325.1 uncultured Steroidobacteraceae bacterium | reverse complement strand
GGGGTTCCCCATCGGCGTCATCGCCAACAACGGCATCCTGTTCAGCCAGTCGGCGCTCAAGGGGGCGCACTTCATCGAGCTGGCCAGCCAGCGCAAGATCCCGCTCGTCTTCCTCCAGAACATCACCGGCTTCATGGTTGGGCGCGAGTACGAGGCCGGTGGCATCGCCCGCGACGGCGCCAAGCTGGTGACCGCCGTCGCCACGACCAACGTGCCCAAGTTCACCGTCATCGTCGGCGGCAGCTTCGGGGCGGGGAACTACGCCATGGCCGGGCGCGCCTACGCCCCGCGCCAGCTGTGGATGTGGCCGAACGCCCGGATCAGCGTGATGGGCGGCCAGCAGGCGGCGCGCGTCCTGTCCACCGTCCGGGAGACCTCGCTGCCCGAGGGCCGATGGGCCTCCGAGGAGGCCCGCACCGAGTTCGAGCAGCCGATCTTCGACAAGTACGAGCGCGAGGGCTCGCCCTACTACTCGACCGCGCGGCTGTGGGACGACGGCGTGATCGACCCGCTCGACACGCGGCGCGTGCTGGCGATCGGCATCAGCGCCGCCCTGAACGCGCCGATCCCCGACCCGGGCTTCTCGCTGTACCGGATGTAGGCGGCGCGAGCACGACTCCCAGCCGCTTCTCGACCTCCGCCGCCCGCGCAACCTCCTCCCGCGTCGCACCGCCCGATGCCTCCAGCAGCCGGAGCGCTCTCGCCGCCTCCCAGGGTGCGCCGATGGCGTCGAAGGCCCCCACGGCGGCCCGCGCCTCGTCCCGCGCCAGCACCTGCTCACCGGCGGCCAGCGCCAGCCGCGCCCGGCAGCGCCGCAGCCCGGCCTGGTCGAGGGGAGACGCCTGCCGGCTCTCGACCCACGGCGCCGCCGCGGCGAGGGCCGCCCGGGCGAGGTCCAGCTCGCCGGCCTCGACCCACGCCTCGAGCACGGTCGCCGCGGCGGCCCACCACGATGCCAGTCCGGACACCTCCGCCCAGCCGTCGACCAGGTCGGGGCCGGGGACGACGGGCGCGACGAGCCCGGCGGCGGCGAGCCGCACGTCGATCGCGGCGTGCATGAAGCGCCCGAAGGGCGACTTTGGGAATCCCTCTCGCCGCGGCTCGAACCAGCCCGCCGCCCGCTCCAGCGCGTCACGCCTGGCACGCAGCGCCGCGATCTCGCTCAGCACCATCCAGGTCCGGACCACGACCCGGTCATAGGCCTGCTGCTCTCCGATCTCGATTGCCTGCATGCCGCGCCGCCAGGCCAGCTCCCATTCCCCCGCCAGGTAACCGAGCTCGGCGTGCGCGTAGTGGATCCACGCCACCTCCTCGCGCAGCCCGTGCGTCTCGGCCAGCCGCTCCGCCTCGGCGAGCTGCGCGGCGACGCCCGCTGGACCGCCGCTGAGCTGGAGCATGGCTCGGCTGCGCGCGCTCATCACCGCCCGTCGCACGTCGCCGATCTCCAGGGCCAGCCGGGCCGCCTCCTCGTCTCCGGCCAGCAGCTCTTCGCGGCTCAGCTCGCCGAGATCGCCCAGCAGGGCACGGAGCCAGAAGCGCGCCTCGAGCTCGACCCTCACCTCGCGGGCCGCCACGGCCGCGGCCAGCGCCGCCTCCAGGTCGTCCCGGACGCCGGGATCGGTCTGGTAGGCGAGGCGAGCCCACGCGCGGAGCAGCCGCAGCCGGCCGACCGCCAGGTCGTCCCCCGCACCGATCACGGCCAGCGCCGATTCCGCCAGCGCGGAGGCCTCCTCGAACTGGAGCTGCTCGATTCGC
>CAYXZN010000309.1:0-1756 GCA_964469325.1 uncultured Steroidobacteraceae bacterium | reverse complement strand
CGCTGGCAGTGGCTGCTCACCCTGTGCGCCGAGATCGACGGCTTCCCGCGCCACCTGGGGATCCACGTCGGCGGGATGCTGGTCACCCGCACCCCCATCACCGAGCTGGTGCCGATCGAGCGCGCCACCATGCCCGGCCGGGTGGTGACCCAGTTCGACAAGGAGGACGTCGAGCAGCTGGGCCTGGTGAAGATCGACCTGCTCAGCCTGCGCACCCTCGGCGTGGTGAGCGACACGCTGGCCAGGATCGAGCACGACACCGGAACCAGGATCGACCTCGACGCCCTCCCCCACGACGACCCGGAGGTCTACCGCGCCATCGGCGCCGCGGACACGGTAGGCATGTTCCAGATCGAGTCGCGTGCCCAGATGCAGGCGCTCCCCAAGTCCCGGCCGGAGCGCTTCGAGGACCTGGTCGTCCAGGTGGCGATCATCCGACCCGGCCCCATCCAGGGCAACGCGGTCCACCCGTACCTGCGCCGGCGGACGGGCAAGGAACGCGTCACCTACCTCCACCCCTCGCTGGAGCCGATCCTCGCTGACACGCTGGGCGTGATCCTGTACCAGGAGCAGGTGATGCAGATCGCGATCGAGGTCTGCGGCTACACCGCGCTCGAGGCGGACATCTTCCGCAAGGCGATGGGCTCCCACCGCAGCCACCGCGAGATGGAGAAGGAGCACGCCCGCTTCGTGGCCGGCGCCATCGCCACCGGCCTGTCAGGAGCCGATGCCGAGGAGCTCTTCCGCCGCTGCGGCGCTTTCGCCGAGTTCGGGTTCGCCCGCGCCCACGCGGCCGCCTTCGCCAAGATCACCTACGACACCGCCTGGCTGAAGCTGCGCTACCCGGCCCACTACTGCGCGGGCATGCTGAACAACCAGCCGATGGGCTTCTACTCCCCGGCGGTGGTGGTGAACGACGCGAAGCGCCACGGGGTGCGCGTGCTGCCGGTCGATGTCAACGCCTCGGCCTGGGAGCACGGCACCGAGCGGATCGCCGACACCGGCGACCCGGCACGTGACTTCGGCGTGCGCCTGGGGCTGCGCCAGGTGAAGGGGATCGATGAGGGGGCGCGCGAGCGGTTGGAGCGCGAGCGCGCCATCGGTCCGTATCGGTCGGTCCGCGACTTCGTGGCCCGGACGACCCTGGGCGAGCAGGTGGTGGAGCGGCTGATCGCGGTCGGTGCCTTCGACTGGACCGCTGCGCCGCGCCGCGAGCTCCTCTGGCAGCTGCGCACCGTCATGGCCGATGCGGATCCCGACCGGCCCGCCATCGGCCTGGCCGATGACGGGCACGCCGCACTGGCCGCCAGCCTGCCGCAAATGACCCTCGCCGAGCGCGTGGCCGCCGACTACCGGGAGTTGGGCCTGTCGTCCACGGCCCACGCGGTCGAGCTGTTCCGGGAGAAGCTCGCCGCCCGCGGCGTCGTCCCCATCGCCGAGGTGGCCAGGCAGCGCGACCCGTCGCGGGTCCGGATGGCGGGCCTGGCGGTGAGCGTCCAGCACCCCATGACCGCCAAGAACTTCGTCTTCATCGCGCTCGAGGACGAGACCGGCATGATCAACGTCACCCTGCGCCCCGACGTGTACCAGCGCCACCGCGCGCTGCTGCACCGCTACCCGCTGCTGGTGATCGACGGCACCCTCCAGGTCGAGGGCGAGGTGCTGAACGTGGTGGCGCGGGAGCTCCACCCGGTCGACGCGGTGGTGAACGACCGCACCCGCGTCGAGCTCGGCAAGCAGCAGCGCATGTTCCGCT
>CAYXZN010000308.1:0-1838 GCA_964469325.1 uncultured Steroidobacteraceae bacterium | reverse complement strand
GTCTACGCCAGCGGGGCGAAGGACGCGCCGCTGCTGCGGACCATCGGCATCACCGTCCGTGCGGAGGGGGAGGCCGGCCTGATGGGGATCGCGGTCGACCGCGACTACGCCAGCAACCGCTTCGTGTACGTCTGCGCCAGCCAGGACACGTCCGCCGGGTGGCGCAACCGGGTGCTGCGCTACCGGGTCAACGCCGACCTGTCGTGGAGCTTCGAGCGGGTGGTCATCGGCGCCATGCTGGCCAACACCATCCACAACGGCTGCGCGGTGGAGATGGATCGCCACGGCAAGCTGTGGGTCACCATGGGCGATGCCAACCAGACCGCCCTGGCGCAGAACCCCAACAGCCTCAACGGCAAGGTGCTGCGCGTGAACCCCGACGGCTCGATCCCGGCCGACAACCCGGTCATGCCCGGCGCGTCCGCTCGGAGCGCGGTCTACTCCATGGGCCACCGCAACCCGCAGGGGATCGGCTTCCGTCCCGGTACCGACCAGGTCTACGCCGCCGAGCACGGTCCCAACGTGAACGACGAGATCAACCAGATTCTGCCCGGCGCCAACTACGGCTGGCCGTGCTACACCGGCTTCGGCAGCGTCCACCAGCTGATCACCGGATGCGGCCCCGCCACCGACTACCGGAACCCTGCCTGGGCGTCCGGCGGCTCGACCATCGCCACCTCCGGCATGACCTTCGCCGATGGCGCCGGCTGGGCCGATTGGGACGGACAGGCCTTCGTCAGCCAGCTCAAGCAGCAGGACCTGCGGCGCTTCACGCTGAACGGAGCGGGAACCGTCGCCACCCAGGCACAGGTGCTGTTCGACGGGACGTACGGACGGCTGCGGGCGGCCGTGCCGGGTCCGGCCGCGCAGCTCTTCCTGACCACCTCGAACGGGTCGAACGACAAGGTGGTGCGGGTCACGCCAATGCCCCCGTCGCTGACCCGACTGGCGGGACCAGACCGCTACGCGACCGCCGCGGCGCTCAGCGCCGCCACCTTCGCCCCGGGGGTGCCGGTCGCGTTCGTGGCCACCGGGGAGGGGTTCGCGGACGCGCTGGGCGGTGGCGCCACGGCCGGGCATCTAGGCGGACCCATGCTGCTGGTCCGGCGCGACGTCCTGCCCGCCGTCACCGCCGCGGAGCTGGATCGGCTCAACCCGACCCGCATCGTGGTGCTGGGCGGCACCGCAGTCGTGGGTGCTGGGGTTCGAGACGCCCTCGTGCAGTACGCCGGCTCGGGTGGCGTGGTCCGGTACGCAGGCGCGGACCGCTACGAGACGGCGGCCCGGCTTAGCGCGGCGACCCACGCGCCGGGCGTGGAGGCCGTGTTCATCGCCACCGGCGAGCTCTTCCCCGACGGGCTCGCCGGCGGTCCCGGCGGCGCGCACTTCGGCGGACCGCTGCTGCTGGTGCGTCGCGACGTGCTCCCGTCCGCCACCGCGGCCGAGCTGCATCGGCTCGATCCCAAGCGGATCTTCGTGCTGGGCGGCACAGCGGTGATATCGAGCGCGGTGGCGAGCCAGCTGGGCGCCTACACGGTCGGCTCGGTGCAGCGTCTGTCCGGAGCCGACCGCTACGAGACGGCGGTCGAGATCAGCCAGGCGATCTGGCGCCGCGCAGACCTCGTCTACGTCGCCGATGGCCGCAACTACCCCGATGCTCTCTCAGGAGCTGCCACCGCAGGGGTGGCCGATGCGCCGATGCTGCTCATCCCCGGCACCCGGGTCCCCTCCGTGGTGGGCCAGGAGATCCTCCGCCTTGGGGCGCGGCGGATCGTCATCCTGGGCGGCACGGCCGCCATCTCCAGCGCGGCTCAGGCAGAGCTGAGGGAGCTGCTCGC
>CAYXZN010000307.1:0-1848 GCA_964469325.1 uncultured Steroidobacteraceae bacterium | reverse complement strand
GTGCGCCCCGCGCAGCACCCGGTGGCCGGCCGCCTCCATCTCGGCCACCGCGCCGGGGACGGCATCGGCGCTCTGGATGTCCAGCTCCAGCCAGGCGACGGGGATCGGCAGGTCGTCCGGCCAGGCATCGGCGCCGAAGGTGGACTGGGCGGCATCGGCCAGGCGCCAGAGGGAGAAGGCCCGGACGCCGGCCAGGTGGTCGGTGGTGAAGTAGCCGGGAGCCGCCTCCTCCAGGCCGATGCCGAGGCCGCGCTCCCAGAAGCCGCGGCTCTGGTCGAGGTCGCGGACGATCGGCCCGAAGCCGGCCACGAAGCTGACCTTCATCGGCTCAGGCGGCTAGGTGAGCAGGCCGGTCATGGCGGGGATGACGTCGCGCCCGTACGCGTCAAGGCAGGCCTCCTCCTCGCCGTTCATCAGGTAGATGTTGTACTGGGTCACGCCCGCCGCCCGCAGCTCCTCGAGGCGTTCGCGCTGCGCGGACGGCGGCCCGACGATGCAGAAGCGGTCGATGATCTCGTCGCTCACGAAGCGGGCGTTGTCGCTGCCGACCTCCGCGTGGTGGTGGTAGTCGTACCCCTCGCGCGTCTCGACGTACTTCCAGAGCGCCTCGGGGAGGTCGTCCTTGGGGTAGCGGTTGATCAGGTCGACCACGTGGTTGCTGACCAGGGCCGGGAACCAGCGCACCCGGTCCCGGGCGTGCGCGAGGTCGTCGCCGACCCAGACCGGTGCGGCCGCCATCACCTCGATCGTGTCCGGGTCGCGCCGCGCCTCCTCGGCCGCGCGGCGCACGAAGCCGATGCACCAGCGGATGACGTCGGGGTCGGCGAGCTGGAGGATCACCCCGTCGGCGACGCGTCCGGCGGCGGCGAGCGCCTTCGGCCCGTAGCCGGCCACCCAGATCGGGACCGGCCCGTGGCTGGCCCAGGGCAGCTCCACCTCCGTACCGTCGATCGTCACCGCCTCCCCGGCGGTCAGGGCCCGGATCTGCCGGCACGCCTCTTCCATGTAGGCGACCGTGAGCGGCTTCTTGCCCATCACCCGCCGCGCGCTGTCGCCGCGTCCCATCCCCAGGTCCATCCGCCCGCCGGTGATCTCGTTCAGGGTCGCGAGCGCGGACGCGGTGACGGTGATGTCGCGCGTGCCGGGGTTCGTGACGCAGGTGCCCAGGCGCATCCGCTCGGTGCTGGTGCCCATCAGCGTCAGCAGCGGATACGGCTCGCGCCACAGGACGTGGCTGTCGAAGAGCCACCCGTAGCTGAAGCCGTTCGCCTCGGCACGCGTGGTGAGATCGACCGCGCGGTCGAACCGGTGCTCGGGCTTCAGGGTGATGCCGAACCTCATCGGTCCCACCCCGCTACGGACGCACCAGGTCGGCGTAAGCGTCGGGCCGACGGTCGCGGAAGAACTGCCAGAGCTGGCGCACCTCGGTCACCTGGTCGAGGTCCAGGTCCCGGACGATCAGCTCCTCGTCCTTGTCCGAGGCCGGATCGCCCACGAACTGGCCCCGGGGATCGGCGAAGTAGCTGGTGCCGTAGAAGTCGTTGTCGCCCAGCGGCTCCTTGCCGACCCGGTTGATGGTGCCCACGAAGAACCCGTTGGCCACCGCGTGCGCCGTCTGCTCCAGCTTCCACAGGTACTGGCTCAGGCCGCGCGAGGTGGCCGATGGGATGAAGACCAGCTCGGCCCCGTTCAGGCCCAGCGCCCGCGCCCCTTCCGGGAAGTGGCGGTCGTAGCAGATGTACACGCCCACCCTGCCGACCGCGGTGTCGAAGACCGGGTAGCCGAGGTTGCCGGGGCGGAAGTAGAACTTCTCCCAGAAGCCCTTGACGTGCGGGATGTGGGTCTTGC
>CAYXZN010000306.1:0-1864 GCA_964469325.1 uncultured Steroidobacteraceae bacterium | reverse complement strand
GACTGGTACGAGGTCTTCCCGGCCTCGGGCCTGGCGGAGATCCTTCGTGACGCGACCGCTCTGCGGTTCGACGCCTCGGACCTGATGCCGGCCGAAGTGGGGCAGGGGAGCTTCTGGGCCGGAATGGTCGACTGGGTGGCCGCCAACGGGGCGAACACCGAGGAGATCTTCGCCGAGATCGAGGCCAGCTGGCCGTAGACGGTTGACCGATGATGGGGCGTGCCGCTCCGGCGGCACGCCCCGTTGGCACCCTCGAGCCGAGCGACCGGACCGATGACCAGCACCAGCGCACCGATCGACCGAGAGGCGGAGCGGCTGAGCCAGCTGCGCCGCCTGCTGGCGCCCATCGGCGCCGTCGGGGCGGCGCTCGCGATCTGGTGGAGCATCGGCTTCCTGCGCGATCCGCAGGGGCCGCGGAACCTGCTGATCGCCGCCTACGAGGCGATCGGCCTGTCCGGCCAGGCGGAGGCGCTCCGCCTGTACGGCATGACGCCCCTCACCTCGAAGCTGCTGATCGCCGCGGTGGCGCTGGTGGTCGGGATCGGCGGGGTATGGCTGGTCTACATCGGCCTCAATGCCCTCGTCGAGCGGATGGGACCCCGCTGGCGAGCGCGGCTGCTGCCGTTCGTCTTCATCGGCCCCGCCCTCTTCCTGCTGAGCGTCTACCTGGTCGTGCCGGCGCTGACCACCATCTGGACCAGCCTCACCGAGGGCGAGGGGCTCGGGAACTACGCGCGCGTCTTCTCGGACCGCAACATGCTCACCGCCATCCGCAACAACGCGCTGTGGCTGGTGATCGCGACCGGCGGCAGCGTCGGGCTCGGGCTGCTGATCGCCACCCTGGTCGACCGCGTCAAGCGCGAGGCGCTGGCCAAGACGTTCATCTTCATGCCGATGGCGATCTCGATGGTCGGCGCGGCGGTCATCTGGCGCTTCGTCTACGCCTGGCAGCCACCGGGGCAGCCGCAGATCGGGCTGCTCAACGCCGGCTGGACCGCGCTGGGCAACGACCCGGTGCCCTGGCTCCAGGTGGCGCCGATCAACACCTTCGCCCTGATCACGGTCATGATCTGGCTCCAGACCGGCTTCGCCATGGTCATCCTGTCGGCGGCCATCAAGGGACTGCCGACCGAGGTGATCGAGGCGGCCCGGATCGACGGCGCGACCGAGTCGCAGCTCTTCTTCCGGGTGGTGGTGCCCATGATCCGCGGCTCGATCCTGACCGTGGCCACCACCATCGCCATCGTGGTGCTCAAGGTCTTCGACATCGTGTTCGTCACCACCGGCGGCCGGTTCGAGACCGATGTCATCGCCAACCGCATGTTCACCGAGTTCTTCCGCTTCCGGAACTTCGGACCCGCGGCCGCGCTGGCGGTCGTGCTCTTCGTGGCGGTGCTGCCGATCATCGTCGTCAACGTCCGCAACCTGCGCCGCCAGGGGATCGGCGCATGACCGCCCAGCCGACGGTGATGGAGAGCGCCCCGCCCCGCACCCGGGCCCGGACGCGCTGGCTGCGCGGGGCGCCGGTGCGGGTCGCGGTGGTCCTCATCGCGCTGGGGTGGTCGCTCCCCACGGTCGGCCTCTTCATCAGCTCGTTCCGGGGCTCGAACGACATCCGCAGCACCGGCTGGTGGGAGGCGCTGCTGCACCCCTTCGAGGCGGCCCAGTGGTCGGTCTCGAACTACGGCAGCGTCCTGGGCGCCAACGGGATGGGGGAGGCCTTCATCAACTCGCTGGTGGTCACCATCCCCGCCACCGTCATCCCGATCACCATGGCGGCCTTCGCCGCCTACGCCTTCGCCTGGATGAGCTTCCCCGGACGCGGGCTGCTGTTCGCGCTGGTGGTGGGGCTGATCGTCGTCCC
>CAYXZN010000305.1:0-1916 GCA_964469325.1 uncultured Steroidobacteraceae bacterium | reverse complement strand
CGGGCGGGATCGGAAGGACGGCCCCGGGCGGGGGCCGGAGCGGCCGGCCGACCCCGAGGGCGGCGTGCCGGAGCCGGTGCACGAGATCGCGCCGGACGTCCCGCCGCCCGACGCGCCCGGACGCGCGCAGCCGGAGCCCGAGCGCGAGGGCGCGGACCGCCTCGAGCCGGATCGCCGGGACCGCGCGGCCATGGGCTGGGAGGCGCCGGAGGTCGGCGCGTCGGCGCTGACGGTGGCGCTGTCGGCGGTGCTGCCGGGCTCCGGCCATGTCGTCATGGGAGCGCCGCTGCGAGGCCTCACGTACCTGTTCGCCTGGGGCGTCCTGCTGGCCTTCGTCTGGCTGGGGTGGGACGCCATTGCGGTTATCGGCGAAGAGGGCTCGCTGGACGACTGGGTGGCGGTCGTGACGCTCGCCGTGGGGCTGGTGAGCATCTGGCTGCTCGCCATGCGCGACCTCCGGCGCGCCGCGGCCGGCGACGCCCGGGCGGAGACCGCGGCACGCGCGGCCGGCGAGTCGGGGGCGGCCGCCGCCGAGGCTCGTACGGGCGATTCCCAGTGGGCCATCGCCGCACGGCACCTGCGGAGGAACCGCCTGGCGCTGATGGGCCTGTTCGCCGTCTTCGCGCTCTACCTGGTCGCGTTCCTGGCCCCGCTGATCGCGCCCTACGACCCGATCGCGCAGGGCGACCTGACGACGACCAGCTACCTGCCGCCGGGCACCGACCACTGGCTCGGCACCGACCAGTTCGGACGCGACATGCTGAGCCGCATCATCTATGGCGCGCGGATCAGCCTGGCGATCGGCTTCATTGCCGTGGCCATCGCCATCATCCTCGGGTCGCTCCTGGGCGCGATCGCCGGCTACATCGGCGGCAAGCTGGACGCCGCGATCATGCGGTTCACCGACATGGTGATGGCGTTCCCGCGGCTCGTCCTGCTGATCCTGATCATCGCCCTGTTCGAGCCGAGCATCACGCTCATCATCCTGGTCCTCGGGCTGACGCAGTGGCCGGGCACGGCGCGGCTGGTGCGCGGCGAGGTGCTGAGCCTGCGGGAGCAGGAGTACATACAGGCCGCCCGGGCGCTGGGCTTCGGTCGCCGCCGCATCATCCTGCGGCACCTGATCCCGAACGTGCTCGCGCCCGTGATCGTGGCCGCCACCCTCGGGATCGGCAACACCATCGTGCTGGAGGCCGGCCTCAGCTTCCTGGGGATGGGCGTACAGCCGCCCACGGCGAGCTGGGGCACCCTGGTGGCCGACGGCCGGCAGAGCCTGATCGACGCGTGGTGGGTGGCCACGTTCCCCGGGCTGGCCATCGTCGTGACGGTCCTCGGGTTCAACCTGGTGGGGGACGGACTGCGGGATGCCCTCGATCCTCGACTGCGGAGCTGACGCGCATGTCCCTGCTCGACGTGAAGGACCTGAGGACCTACTTCCACACCGAGGACGGCATCGCGAAGGCGGTCGACGGCGTCTCGTTCCACGTGGACCGGGGCGAAGTGCTCGGAGTGGTGGGCGAGAGCGGGTGCGGGAAGTCCGTGACGTCGCTCTCGATCATGGGGCTCGTGGCCGAGCCCGGCCGGATCGAGGAGGGGAGCCGGATCCGCTTCAACGGCCGCGAGCTGACGGAGCTGTCGGAGCGTGAGATGCGGGAGATCCGCGGCGACGACATCGCCATGATCTTCCAGGAGCCGATGACATCGCTGAACCCCGTCTACCCGGTGGGCGAGCAGATCGCCGAATCGCTCCGGCTCCATCGCGGGATGAAGAAGAAGGAGGCCAGGGCGCGCGCGGTGGAGCTGCTCGAGCTGGTGGAGATCCCGGTGCCGGCGCGTCGGGTGGACGAGTACCCGCACCAGCTCAGCGGCGGGATGCGTCAGCGGGTGATGATCGCCATGGCGCTGGCCAACGAGCC
>CAYXZN010000304.1:0-1955 GCA_964469325.1 uncultured Steroidobacteraceae bacterium | reverse complement strand
TCCCGCTGGCGTTCGTGCTGCTCGTCTCGTCTCGCACGCACGGCATCTCCCGCAACGCACTCATGCCGGTCGCGCTGGGAACCGACACGGAGCTGGTTGCCGCGAACGGACGACTGGCGTGGATCGGCGTGCTGGCCGGATCCGCGGCCGCGGCGGTCGGGGGCCTCGCCATTGTCCTGTTCGACCCCCCCGGGCCGCTGGTGTTGGCGGTTGCGGCGTTCGCCACATCGGCCTGGGCCGGGACGCGGGCTCCCAGCCCCGAAGGCCACGCGGCACGCGGCCGGCAGGTCCCCCGGTTCCGACCCATCCGGCCCCTGCGCATCGCACAGCTGGCGACGGCAGCTGTCCGGCTGCTCAACGGGTTCCTCGTGCTGCTGCTGGCCTTCGCGTTCCGCGAACGAGAGGCGAGCGTCCTGGACTTCGGCGCCGTGCTCGCCGCGGCCGGGCTCGGCTACGCGGTGGCGTCACTCACCTCACCGCGGCTGGCCGGCAGGGTCCGCGAAGAGCCGATGGTCGTGTTCGGGCTGGCCGTGGAGGCTGGTGCCGCGTTCGTCGCCGCCACATGGTTCGGACTGCCCACGGCGATGGTGCTGGCAGCCTCGGCCGGCTTTGCCTGGGGTACCGCAAAGCTCGCCTTCGACGGACTGATGCAACGAACCGTCCCCGAGGTGAGCCGCGGCCAGGCCTTCACCCGCTCGGAGACGCTGTTCCAGCTGGCGTGGGTGCTGGGGGCGGTGCTGCCGACGGTCCTGCCGTGGCCGACCAGGATCGGGCTGGTGGCCGCCGGGTTGTCAGCCCTGGCGGCCCAGGTCATGTTCGTCGCGACGCTGTTCCGACTGCCGGACTCGGGTCACCACCACTCGCCCTAGGAGAGAGGGTCTCAGGCGACGTCCCAGACGTTGCCGCCGGCGAGCAGCTCCTCGAGCGAGCCCTCCCCTTCGCGGGCGCGGGCGGCCTCGATCTGCTCTGTCAGCAGGTCGCTGTAGACGGGACGCTCGACACGGCGGAAGATCCCCAGCGGTGTCGGTCCGGTCGGGTTGTGCGACAGGCGCGAGAGCGCGAACGCCGTCGTCGGCTCCTCGCGGCTGGGGTCGTGGATCACGGCCCGGTCCCCTGCCTCCTCCGTGGTGACGATCTTCATCGACCCGTCCTTCAGCGCGATGATCGCCTGGGAGTTGTCCGGGCCGAACGTGATCGGCTCGCCCTCGCGCAGCCAGATCTGGTTGAGGACCTTCTGGTCCTTGTCGGTGATGGCCGAAAACGCATCATCATTGAACACGACGCAATTCTGGTAGATCTCGACGAAGGACGTGCCCCGATGCTCGTGGGCGGCCGTGAGGACCTCGGTCAGGTGCTTGCGGTCGGTGTCGATGGTGCGCGCCACGAACGTTGCCTCGGCTCCGAGCGCGAGGGAGACGGGGTTCATCGGCCAGTCGACCGAGCCCATCGGCGTGGACTTGTGGATCGACCCCAACGGCGAGGTGGGCGAGTACTGCCCCTTGGTGAGCCCGTAGATCTCGTTGTTGAACAGCAGGATGACCATGTTGACGTTGCGGCGCAGCGCGTGGATCAGGTGGTTGCCGCCGATCGACAGGGCGTCGCCGTCGCCGGTGACGATCCACACGTCGAGCTCGGGGCGGCTGGTGGCCAGACCCGTCGCGATCGCCGGGGCGCGGCCGTGGATCGAGTGGATCCCGTAGGTCTCCATGTAGTAGGGGAACCTGGCGGCGCAGCCGATCCCGGACACGAAGACGGTGTCGTGCGGCGTCGCGCCGATCTCGGGCAGGACGCCCTGGACGGCGGCGAGGATCGCGTAATCCCCGCAGCCGGGGCACCAGCGAACCTCCTGGTCGGAGGCGAAGTCCTTGTGGGTGAGCGTGGTGGCCTCGGTCATGATGTGTGGCCGATCATCTCGTTGATCTTCTCGGTGAGTTCGGCGGTGCGCAGCGGCTGGC
>CAYXZN010000303.1:0-1971 GCA_964469325.1 uncultured Steroidobacteraceae bacterium | reverse complement strand
GCGGCGCTTGTGGAGGAGATGCTGGCGGGTTGGCAGCGCCAGCAGCTGGCGCGCAGGCTGGGTTCGTCGATCATCGGCAACCGTGAGCGGGTGGTGCGCCGGTTCATCGAGTTCACCGAGGGGTGGCCGTGGTCGTGGCGTGAGGAGCAGCTGGAGGCGTGGGTGGCGGTGAACCGGTGGGCGCACTCGACGGTGCGCGCCTATCAGGAAGCGATCGCCTGCTTCCTGGGCTACGTGTGCGATCCGCGCTACGGGTGGGTGGCCGAGTGCGAGCAGCGGGTGGGGGCGGTGCCCCACCAGATCTGCCACGAGTGGAACACTGCAACTCATGTCGCCGACTACGAGGGACGCCCGGAGCGCCGGCCGCTGGCGCGGGTCGAGCTGCAGGGCTGTTCGACGCCTGTGACGATGGGGTGGAGCGGGCGGCGGGCTCGGGCCGCAAGGGCTGGCTGGCCGCGTTCCGCGACGCCACGCTGTTCAAGACGGTCTACGGGTGGGGGTTGCGGCGGACCGAGGCGGCGATGCTGGACGTGACCGACTTCTCGCCGAACCCGGCCGCGCCGCAGCTGGGCGGGCTGGGGGTGTGCCACGTGCGTTACGGCAAGGCGCAGCGCGGCTCGCCGCCCAAGCGCCGGGCGGTGGCCACGGTGCTGCCATGGGCGGCTGAGGCGCTCGAGCAGTATCTGGACGAGGTGCGGCCACGCTACGGCGTGGAGGGAGATGCGGCGGTGTGGTTGACCGAGCGGGGCGGGCGCATCTCCGCTCGTGGCATCGACGAGCGCTTCGCGTTGTGGCGGGCGCGGGCAGGGTTGCCAGCCGAGCTGTCGGTGCACTGTCTTCGCCACTCCTACGTCTCGCACCTGATCGAGGACGGGGTGGACCCGTTGTTCGTGCAGCAGCAGGTCGGGCATTCGTGGGCGTCGACCACCGCGACGTACACGAGCGTGGGCAGCGATGCGAAGAACCGCATGCTGACTGACGCGCTCGCGCGCGCCTTCGACGCTGACGAGACGAGGAGGGGCGGATGAGGCGCAGGGTCGGCTATCACTGGCATCTGCGCCGGCTGATGGCCGAGCGCGGCCTGTTCCAGACCACCGATCTGGTGCCGTTGCTGGCCGAGCGGGGGGTGCGGCTGTCACGTGAGCAGGTCTACCGGCTGGCTGCCAAGACCCCGGAGCGGTTGAACCTGCAGGTCCTGGCGGCGTTGTGCGACATCCTCGAGTGCACTCCGGGCGATCTCATCGAGTGCTACCGGGAGTCCGGCGGGCGGGGGAAGACGACGAAGACCGCGGCGTCGGGTGATCGGCCGCGGCCGCGCCGCGCCCGGGTGGCGGGCGAAGGCGAAGCGAAGGGGTGAGCGGCAAGGGCTGTCCACAGGGGCATCGGCTGGGTGGGCGCGAGCGCTGCGGGGTGTGTCTACGCGCGGTGACGCTCGAGGCCGTGGTGGCTGCCGAGCCGTCGCTGTCTGAGGTGCAGGTGGCGGCGGCGTTCGACGCTGCCGTGCCCAACAGCGCGGCGCTGCGCAGCCTGGCGGGCGCGCTCGCCGAGGATGCCGGGGTGTTGGCAGTGGGCGCACCGCCGGTCGTGGGGCGGCTGGTCAGCGAGCTGGTCGTCCGCGGATCACAGACGTTCGTCCTGCCGGCCTGCGTCTCGTGTGGCCGCACCGACCGCAAGCTGCACCGTGGGACCGAGGGCGCGGTGTGTCCGGCCTGCCGCCACCGGCAGACAGCCAGCGCGTGCGCGCGTTGCGGCGCGGTCAAGCCCGTCGCCGCCCGCACCGAGGCAGGCGAGCCGGTCTGCGAGCGCTGCCGCCGTCACACCCGCGGCCAGCGGCGCTGCGGGGTGTGCGCCAAGACCGCCGCGATCGCGGTGTGCGGCCGCGACGGCCGACCGGATGTGTGCGTGGGCTGCTACCGGCTTCCCGAAGCGGTCTGTGCCCGCTGCGGGCAGCGTCGACCGTGCAACTTCGCC
>CAYXZN010000302.1:0-1983 GCA_964469325.1 uncultured Steroidobacteraceae bacterium | reverse complement strand
AGAACGGCAAGGCCGAGGCCACCGAGAAGGAGCCCGCCACCGCTTGACCCCCGCGCGGGGCGTATTTTCGGTCGTATAGACCGATAAGTCGCCCCGCACGACCCTGCTTACGTGTAAGCGGCGCCATAGACTCGGCCCGTGGCCGAGGAGCGCAAGCCGGGCACCGGGCCCGTCTCCGAGGCGGTCGCCGACGCGATCCGCGCGGGCGAGGCGGCGAGCCGCGAGCGCGGGCGCCGGCGGGGCGGCCGCCCCTCCGACGTCTTCGGCGGCGAGATCCGGCGCCGCGACGTCTTTCCGCTCCTGGTCCTGCACCTGGTCGCCCGGGAGCCGACCTACGGCAACCGCCTGATCGAGTCGATCGAGGAGATGACCCAGGGGGTGATCTCGGTCAACCCGAACACGATGTACCCGCTGCTGCGCGAGCTCGAGGCCAGGGGGCTGGTCGAGGGCCAGTGGGAGCTGCCCGACCGCCGCACCCGCCGCTACTACTCGATCACCCCGGCCGGCAGGCGCGAGTACCGCCGCCTGGTCACCGAGGTCGAGCCCTTCCTGGACTCGGTGATCCGCTCGATCGCGCTGATCAAGCGCGAGGTCTACGGGGAGGGATAGGCCCAATGGGCACGCTCCTCGAAGGGCTCGGGGTGAAGCTGCCGGTGGTCCAGGCCGGGATGGGAGGCGGCCTGGCGGGACACGAGCTGGCCGCCGCGGTTTCGGCGGCCGGCGGCCTGGGGACGATCGGCTTTCTCGCTCCCAGCGATCTGCGCGCGGAGATCGCCGCCGCCCGACGCCTCAGCGACCGGCCGATCGCGGTGAACCTGTTGCTGCCCTTCGCCCGCCGCGCCCACTTCGAGGCGGCCGGTGAGGCCGACGTCGTTGTCACCTTCTGGGGTGCCCCCAAGCGCCGCACCCCCAAGCCCTGGATCCACCAGTGCGGCTCGGTCGAGGAGGCCCAGGCGGCTCGCGCTGCCGGAGCCGACGGCATCATCGCCCAGGGGTTTGAGTCCGGCGGCCACGTCCGCGGGACGACCTCGGCGATGGAGTTGCTCGCCCGTATGCGGCGAGCCTTGGGCGAATATCCGGTTCTCTCCGCCGGAGGGATCGCCGAGGCTGGCGATGTCGGCGAGCGCCTCGGGGCCCGGGCGGAGGCCGTCGTCTGCGGCACGCGCTTCCTGCTGAGCGAGGAGAGCGGGGGCCACCCCGCCTACAAGGCCCGTCTGGTCGAGGCCCGGGAAACGGTTCTCACCGAGCTCTTCGGTATGGGCTGGCCAGCGCCGCACCGCGTCGTCCCCAACGCGGCGACGGCGCGCTGGCTGAAGGGCGACCCGCGCGGCCCCGGCTGGCTGCGAGCCTTGCATCGAGTGACCGCGCCGCTCGCCTCGCGAGCGCCCGTGCCGATGCAGCTCCGCCTCGCCGCTACCCAGAAGCCGAGCCGTCCGCTCTTCGGCCCGGCCGCGGCAATCGCCGGCGGGCCCGCCAGTCTGGTCGACGCGGGGCCCCTCTACGCGGGGGAGACCGTGGCCCGCATCGGCGAGATCCGCCGGGCGGGTGAGCTGGTCGGCGAGCTCGCCCCGTGATCACGCGGGCTGATCACAGGTCGCGCTCGTAGCAGAGCATCACCGGACCGTTCGGGCGGCCCTCGCGGTTGGTGAAGCCCGCGCTCTCGTAAAGGCCGCGGGCGGCGGTGTCGGTCTCGCTGGTGCCGAGGTCGATGTGGTCGGCGCCGTGCGTGCCGGCCTCCTCCATCGCGGCCTCCAGGAGCGCGCGGCCGAGTCCTTGTCCGCGCCGCGGCAGCGCCACGTAGAGCTCCTCGAGATAGGCGGCGGGGGCGTCGGAGTAGATCTGGCCGCGGTAGCGCAGCTGGGCGAAGCCGTCGGGGCCATCGCCGCCGACCAGGACGATCACGTCCTCCCGCTCGAGCTGCTCGCGATAGCGCCGCTCCAGCACGGCGGGCTCGTCGATCTCCTCGTCGTACTCGGTGTTGAA
>CAYXZN010000301.1:0-2025 GCA_964469325.1 uncultured Steroidobacteraceae bacterium | reverse complement strand
CGGCGATCTGGTTGGCCAGCGTGTCCGGCAGGATCTGGATCCGGCGACGCATCATATCAGCACCGCCCGCAGCCCCACGAACAGCACCGCTCCGAGCGCCGCCGCGGCCGGCACGGTCGCCAGCCAGGAGCCTATGATGTTGCGGATGACGCGCAGGTTCAGCGCGGCAATGCCCTGGGCGAAGCCCACGCCGATCACGGCTCCCACGAGGGTATGGGTGGTGGACACCGGCAGGCCCATGCGGCTGGCGATCAGCACCGTCGTGGCCGCGCCGAACTCCGCGGCGAATCCGCGCGTGGGCGTCATCTCGGTGATGTGCTTCCCGATGGTGGCGATCACGCGGTAGCCGTACGTGGCCAGCCCGACCACGATGCCGGTGCCCCCGAGGAGCAGGACCCAGAACGGGACCGGGACCTGGGTCGCCAGGTCCATGAAGCCGGTGGTGCTCAGGTTCACCACCGCGGCCACCGGACCGATCGCATTCGCGACATCATTGGCGCCGTGTGCGAAGGCGACATAGCACGCCGTCACGATCTGGAGCCCGGCGAAGATCCGCTCCACGTACACGTACGGCCGGACCCCCTGCGGGGCCGGGCGTCGCCGGATACCGAACGCCGTGATCAGCCCGCAGAGCACGCCGATGGCCAGCGCGCTGCCGAGCGCGAGCAGGAACGGCGGCGCCTCCATGATGTTGCTGAGCGCCTTGTAGATGAAGGACAGGATGATCAGCGTGACGACCACCGTGATGAGGTACGGCGCGATCTGTCTCGTGGCGCCGATCGGGTCGGTGCTCCGCAGCACGCGCGTCCGCACCAAGAGGAACGTGAAGAACCCCAGCAGGCCTCCGAGCAGGGGCGAGACGAACCAGCTCGCGACGATCGTCCCCATGGTCCCCCAGTCGACGCCGCCCAGGCCGAGCGCCACGAGCCCGACCCCGACGAGCGCGCCGACGATGGAGTGCGTCGTCGAGACCGGGAGCGAGAGGAAGGAGGCGAAATGGAGCCAGAGCGCCGCGGCGATCAGGGAGGAGAGCATGCCGAGCGCCAGGATCAGCGGACCATCGGCGCCCATGGGGCCGGTCGTGGCGAACAGCGAGACCTCGAGGATCCCGCCCCGTATCGTGTCCGTCACGTGCGAGCCGACCAGCACGGCGCCCAGGAACTCGAAGATGCCCGCCAGAACGACCGCCCGTCCCAGGGTCAGGGCACCGGAACCGACGGACGTCCCCATCGCGTTCGCGACGTCGTTGGCACCGATGTTCCACGCCATGTACCCGCCGGCGAGGATCACGACCAGCAGGATTCCGGCGGCCAGGGTCATCGGCGCGCCAGCATGAGGCGGAGCAGGTCGGCCGTATTTTCCGCGTGATTGGCCACCCTCCCGACCACTTCCAGCGCGTGCATCCAGATCATGACCGAGACGGGGCCGAGGTCGTCCTCGTGCTCGAACAGGCGTCGCGACACCGCCCATTGCATCTGGTCCGCTTTCCACTCCATGTCCGCCACCTGCGCGACCAGCCCCAACGTCTTCTCCACCGCCGGTCCGGTGAAGGAGGCCTCCTGCAACAGAGGCAGCTCCGAGGCGATCCCGTACCAGGCCTCGCTCGTCAGGACCACCTGCTCGATGAACGCCCGCACATCATCCCGGATCGCCCCCGGGGTGGGTGTCCGTCGCATCGACAGGATCACCCCCAGGTCTTCCGCCGCGTCCGCGATCCCGTCCTGCTCCTTCAGGAACAGCAGCACGTCGCCCCGGTCCACCGGCAGGAACATCGACTTCGGCAGATGATCGCGGATCTCGTTCTTGATCACGTCCGCCTTGTGCTCGAGCTTCGAGATCCGCTCGTAGATCGCCTGCGTGCCCTCCCAGTCGGCGCCGGCGAACGCCTCGAACAGCTCGGGCATGAGCTGCACCGTCTCGTGCACCTGTTCGGCGTGGTCCGCCAGCGGTTTGAAAGGCGATCGCCCGAACAACCCGAATACGTTACGCATGGTCCTCCATCATCCCGTAGAACACTTTCGCGTT
>CAYXZN010000300.1:0-2043 GCA_964469325.1 uncultured Steroidobacteraceae bacterium | reverse complement strand
TGATGCCGTTGCCGAGCCCGCGCTCGCTGATCAGCTCGCCCAGCCACATCAGCAGGATGGTGCCGGCCGAGAAGCTCAGCAGCAGCGAGGCCATTTCCAGGCTGAACAGCGGGAAGGGCGGGATGACGTTGAAGTTCTGGAGCAGGACGCTGAACCCGTAGCCCTGCGCCAGCGACAGCGGGACGGTCAGCATCCGGGTGTACTGGTTGAGCCGGTTGCGCCCGTACTCCCCCTCGCGGGCCAGCTCGCCGAGGCTGGGGATCACCCCCTGCATCAGCTGCATGATGATGCTGGCGTTGATGTAGGGGTTCACCCCCAGGCCGATGATCGAGGCCGCCGCCAGCCCGCCCCCGGAGAACAGGTCGTACAGGCTCAGCAGCGGGACCTGCTCGAACAGGTTGCGCAGCGCCTCCGGCTCGACGTTGGGGACCGGGACGTTGGTGAGCGCCCGGAAGACGAGCAGGATGAAGAGCGTGAAGAGGATCTTCCGCCGGATGTCCGGGGCGCGGAGGGCGTTGACGACGGTGTCGATCACCTAGCGCTCGGCCTCGCTGTCGTCGGCTCCCTCACTCTCGGGCTGCGCATCGGCCTCGGGCTCTGCATCGGCCTCCGATGACGCAGCCGCCTCCGGGATCGCCTCGGACGAGGGCTCCGCTTCCGCCACGACCTCAGGCTCGGTCATCTCGATCGGCTCGCCATCCGGCCAGCTCAGACGCTGTGCGGTGCTGCCGGCCGCCTCGAGCTTGTCGAGCGCCGCGCGGCTGAAGGCGTGGGCGTGGATCGTGACGCCGCTGGGCGCCTCTCCCTGGCCCAGGATCTTGATCGGCATCGGCCTGGACTTGCGATCCGGTACGACCCGGTCGTGGCGCAGCGTGTCAGGCGTGACGAGCGTCCCCTTGGGGACCGCCGCCAGCTCGCCGACGTTCACCACCAGGTACTCGACCCGGAAGCGGTTCTTGAAGCCGTGCAGCTTCGGGGTGCGGATGTGGAGCGGCGTCTGGCCGCCCTCGAACCACGGCTGGATCGTGCCGCGCGCCTTCTGGCCCTTGGTGCCGCGGCCGGCGGTCTTGCCCTTTCCCGACCCGTGGCCTCGGCCGACGCGCTTCCCCGGCCGCCGCGAGCCGGCGGCGGGACGGAGGTCGTGCAGCTTCATTCTGGGGTTCCCTCCCTGGCCGGCTCAGCCGGCTCCTCCACCTTCAGGAGGAAGGCGACCCGCCGGATCATCCCCCGGTTGACGGGGGTGTCGGCGAGCTCGATGGTCTGGTTGAGCCGATGCAGCCCGAGCGCGCGGATGGTGCCACGGGCGCCCGGCTTGTGGCCAATCGTGGATCGGACCCACGTCACCTTCAGCTTGGGAGTGGCGCCGCCAGCGGCGCGACGCTCAGCGGCCACGTCCGCCTCCCGTGTGGGCCGGCTCGGGCCGCTCGGGGATCTCGTGCGGCCGGCGCATCTCCTCTGCGCGGCGCTTGCCGACCAGCTCCTCGAGCGACCGGCCGCGCGCCGCGGCGATCTGGTCGCCGGAGCGCAGCAGCTGGAGCGCCTGGGCGGTGGCCGGCACGACGTTCACGGGGTTGGTGCTGCCGAGCGTCTTGGTCAGGATGTCGCGGATCCCGGCCGCCTCGACGACGGCGCGCACCGAGCCACCGGCGATCACGCCGGTGCCCGGGGCGGCGGGCATGAGCAGCACCTTCGAGGCGCCGTACGCGTGCTGAACCGCGTGCGGGATGGTCGAGCCGACCAGCGGGACGCGGACGAGGTGCTTCTTGGCGTCCTCGACCCCCTTGCGGATCGCCTCGGGGACCTCGCCGGCCTTGCCGAGGCCGACCCCCACCACGCCGTTGCCGTCGCCGACGACCACCACGGAGCTGAAGCTGAAGCGGCGGCCGCCCTTCACCACCTTGGCGACGCGGTTGATCTGGACGACCTTCTCGTCGAGGGTCAGCTTGGATGCATCGATCTTCGCCATGGGGCGCTCCTTCCTACAGGTCGAGGCCGCCCTCGCGGGCGCCCTCGGCGAGCGAGCGGACCCGCCCGTGGTACTGG
>CAYXZN010000299.1:0-2071 GCA_964469325.1 uncultured Steroidobacteraceae bacterium | reverse complement strand
TCCAGGCCCGGCTCCCAGGGGATCGGGCTGAAGGTGGTCAGGTCCGGCACCAGGAACATGTCCGACTCGGCGATGCGCGCGAAGCCCTCGATGCTGCTGCCGTCGAACCACTTGCCGTGCTCGACCGCCTCGGCCAGCCGGCTCATCGGGATCTGGACCGACTTCACCGCGCCGACGATGTCGGTGAACTGGAGGCTCACGAAGCGGAGGTTCTTGTCCTCCGCCAGCTTCAGGGCGTCGTCGAGCTGCTTGTTGGCCATGCGGAAAGCACTCCTCCGGGGTCTGTCTGGTGGGCATCCATCAGGCTAGCGCCGCAGGTCCGACCGGCGGCCTCCCGGGGGCCTATGCTGCCCGGCGAGTTGTTGTGCACTCGGCACAAAGGCCCAGCTTACCCCGCGCTTACCCATCACTTCCCGGCGGTTCGTCCGGCGGCTCTCCGCCGCTCGGCCGGGCACGGCGGTCACCGTGTTCGCGAAGCAGGCGCAGCGCGTCCTCGGGACGGCGCGGGTCCAGCCCGTACAGGGAGCGCCCGTTCCGCAGGCGATACAGGACGGTGTTCCGGTGCACTCCCAGCTCTCGCGCTGCCCGCACCACCCGGCCGTTGGCTCGCGCCACCGCGAGCATGGTGGCCATGAGGGGTTCGGGTCCGACCGGCCGATCCTGCGCGGGCGGGTCGATCGCGGCGCGGCCCGGCGCGGGAACCTCGACCGAGGGCGTCGCCGGCGGCCGCCGGAGGAGAGCGCGCAGCGTGATGGCCAGCGACTCGACGGCGACCAGGTCGACCTGGGCGAACGGAAGGTCGTCGAACAGCCAGACCGACGCTCCGGCACGAACCGGCTGCTCGGCGAGCCACAGCCCGTCTCGCGTCCTGCGCACGGTCTCGCGTCGAGCCCCGTCGGCGAGCAGGCGGTGGAAGGCGGCCGCGAAACGCGCGGCCAGCGCCCGCCCGGCCGGCCGAGGATGCAGGCTCCTCAGCTCGCCGTCGGCCGCCACGGCCACCCCGCGGCGGATGCGAGCGGCCACCACACCTGCCGCGGCCGCCACGGTCGGATCCGCGAGCGCCGCCTCCGCCGCCGCCAGGCGAAGCTCCACCGCCGTTCGCTCCAGCACGGCCGCCTCGCCCTCCAGGTAGGCCGCCCCCAGCGTGACCAGATCGGAGACCGATCGCGCGCTGGCCAGGACCGGCAGCGGCTCCGCGCCCGGCTCGAGCTCGACGCGATGGGGGAGGTCGGCGAGCAGGACCGCGGCGGGCCGGAGATCGGCCTCGTCCAGAGCGTGCAGCAGCTGGTCGAGGAGCGGCGTCCCGCCGACCAGGGTGGCGTCCACCACGAGCAGCTCAGCGTCGGCCGTCTCGGGCAGGTGGGGCGGTGCGGTGCGGGAGCGGCGTACCCCCCGGATCGGGGCGGTCAGCCGCGAGGCGTCGCCGGAGACGAGACGCGCCTCGGGATCGATCGCGCGCCAGAGGTCGACGACGCTGGTCATCGGCGCGGCGTCGGCGTCATCGGCGGTCCCATCGGCGGCGCATCGGCGACCACCGGCTCCAGGGGGAGGGCGGCGGCCAGGAGGCGCCGGAGCCGGGCCAGCTCCGTGCGAACGTCGTCGAAGCGCTCCCCGCGCAGGAAGAGATGCACCCTGCCGTCCGCCGCCGCAAGCGTGACCCGGCGGCGGGGGAGCCACAGCCCCGCGACCAGGCCGGCCGCCAGCAGCCCCGAGCCGGCAAAGACCAGCGGTGCCCCGGGATCGCGGCGCGACAGGAACGTGACGTAGCTGGTGAACCCGTCGAGCCCGACCTCGACCGCCCCAAGTCTCACCCGCTCTCCGGGGCGCAGCAGCGCGGCGTCACGCAACCGGCTTCCCTCCACGAACCCGACCAGCAGCTCGTTGTCGGCGGCATCGGCCAGGACGAGCCCCAGGCTGCCGCCGGCGGTAGGAAGCTCGACCCCACCGGCCGGCTGCCCGTCGCGGAGCTCATCGAGCGGCACCGCGCCGTCCAGCAGCGGGCGACCGGCCAGCGAGCCGACCCGCAGCCGCACCGCCGGGCCGTAGGTCCAGCCGTGCACGAGGTAGCCGT
>CAYXZN010000298.1:0-2089 GCA_964469325.1 uncultured Steroidobacteraceae bacterium | reverse complement strand
GTCGGGAAGATGCAGCCGACCATGGGGAACAGCATCTTGACCGGCGCCTTGGCGGCGGCCTCCTCTGCCCGCTGGCGGCGCTCGATACGCAGCTGCTGCGACTGGATCTGGAGCACCTTGGCGATGGGCACGCCCAGCTGCTCGGCCTGGACGATGGCGCCGATGAAGTTGTTGACCGGCTGCGCGTCGGCGCGCTGGGCGACGGCGCGCAGCGCCTCGCGCCGGGTGCGGCCCATCCGGATCTCCGCCAGCGCCTGGCGGAACTCCTGGATCAGCGGCCCCTCCATCTTCTCCACCACCTTGGCCAGGGCGGCGTCGAAGCCCAGTCCGGCCTCCACGGAGATGGTCAGCAGGTCCAGCGCGTCCGGCAGCTGGAGGACCATCGCCTCCGAGCGCGCGCGGATGCGCTTCCCCAGCCAGAAGCCCGGGCCGATGAAGCCCGCCCCCAGGCCGACCAGGAGCATGAGCAGGCCCAGTGGTCCGCCCAGCAGCAGGGACAGGACGATTCCCAGGATGACCCCCAGGATCATCGACAGGATCCGGACGCCCATCCAGTCCGCGCCGCGCAGCCCGCCGGGGTAGCCGGCCTTCTCGAGCTGCGCGTCGATCCGGGCGATCATTCCGCCGCTGTCGCTCCGCCGCCCCAGCTTCGACAGGCGTTTGATGACGGGCCGCAGGACGCGGTCGAAGAACGGCTGCTGGAGCTCCATCTCCTCCAGCGACTTGGGCTGCACGACCAGCTGCGACAGGCGTGCCTGGACGGCGTCCTGCGGCGGGCTGGCGGCGACGCCGTAGGTGATCAGCAGGACCGCCGCGGCGGCCAGGATGGCGATCAGGATCTCGGGGGTCATTGGGCGCTATACCTTGATGTCGACGATGCGGCGGATGAACAGGTAGCCGATCCCCATGCTGATCAGTCCGATGCCGAAGAAGATGATCCCCATCGGTAGGCCGAGCAGCTCGGGCGGGCGCCGGATCATGGGCGCGACGTAGGTCGGGCTGATCAGGAACAGCAGGCCAGCCAGGCCGATCGGCAGCAGGGTGATCACGTAGCCGCTGTAGCGCTGCATGGCGGTCAGCGTCTTGATCTCGCCCTGGATCCGGATCCGCTCGCGGATGGTGAAGGCGATGGCGTCCAGGACGGTGGCCAGGTTGCCGCCCACCTGGCTCTGGATGTTGATGGCGGTGACCATCAGCTCGAGGTCCTCGGACGCAACACGTCGCACCAGGTTGTTGAGGGCCGGCTGGAGGGCCACCCCCAGCTGCATCTCGCGCACGACCCGCTCGAACTCCTCGCTGATGGGCGGACGCGCCTCGCGGGTCACCAGCTCGATCCCCTGGAGGAACGACGAGCCGGCGCGCAGCGAGTTGGCGAGCAGGGTGATGGTGCCGGGCAGCTGCTCGTTGAACGCCCGGAGGCGCTTGGCCTGCCGGTACTTCAGGTAGAAGCGTGGCAGGTAGGCGCCGATGGCGAAGACCAGGAACAGGGTCGGGACCAGCTGGAAGGCGGGAAACACGAACCCCAGGAACCAGGCCACCGCGGTCACCGCAAACGGCGTCGCGATCCACGCCGCCACGAACTCGGCCGGCCGCAGCTTCAGGTCGGCTCGGGCGATCTCGGTCCCCAAGCGGGTCGAGAAGTCCTGGCGGTCGAGGACCCTTGTAAGACCGGCGATGACCGGGGACTCCTTCTGCTCGGCCTCGCTCGGGTCGCTCGCCTCCTTGCCCGATGCGTAGCGCTCCAGCCGCGCCGAGACCCCGCCGCCGCCGGACATGGCGACGCCCACCGCGATCAGGACCACCGCCAGCGCGGCGAGCCCGGCGATCAGGAAGGGAAGCGTTCCGGCCATGCTCTGTGGTCCCCTCCTAGAAGGCGGAGCCGAAGATGTTGGGCGGCAGGTGGATCCCTGCCACCTCGAACTTCTCGACGAACTTGGGGCGGATGCCGGTGGGCTTCAGCCGCCCCTGGATCTTGCCCTCCTCGACGCCGGTCTGCTCGAAGACGAAGACGTCCTGCATCACGACGACGTCGCCCTCCATCCCCTGCACCTCGGTGATGTTCACGATCTTGCGCGTGCCATCCTTCAGG
>CAYXZN010000297.1:0-2103 GCA_964469325.1 uncultured Steroidobacteraceae bacterium | reverse complement strand
CGACGCACGTTGTCGTACGTCTCGAGCTCGCCTGTCTCGAGGATCACCTTCAAGTGCGTCTCGCCGATCGCCTCTTTGACCGCCACGATCTCGTCGTACACCCTGCCGTAGTCGCCGGCCAGGAAGGCGCCGCGGTCGATCACCATGTCGATCTCGTCCGCGCCAAGCTCGACCGCCTGCCGCGCGTCGGCGAGCTTCACCTCCAGCGGGGCCTGCCCCGACGGGAAGTAGGTGGCGACCGCCGCCACCTTCACCCCCGACCCCTCCAGCGCCTCGCGGGCGATCGGCACCATGTTCGGGTAGACGCACAGCGCGGCGACGCTCGGGATGCTCGGGTCGGTGGGATCGGGCCGTCGGGCCTTGCCCGCCAGCGCCCGGATCTTGCCCGGCGTGTCCTTCCCCTCCAGGGTGGTGAGATCCATCATCCGGATCGCCATGTCGAGCGCCCAGAGCTTCGCCTCGCGCTTGATGCTGCGCCGGGCGAGCGACGCGGCCCGCTCCTCGACGCCGACCTGGTCGACCGGCCAGACCCGCCCCAGCAGGCTGCCGAGCGCCTGGTGACGGCCGATGGTCAGATCACGGCTCCGGGCGCTGGCGACCTTGGCCTCGTCGCGGGTGGTGGGAGCAGTCATGGACCCTCGATTCTACCCCGGCCGGTGATACGCTCTGGGAAGTGATGCCGTTCGACCCGTCGTTTCCGGGCTGGTTCCTGCTCAGCTTCTTGATCGGCATCCTGCTGTGGGGCGGCCTGCTGGTGGTGGTCATCCTGGTCGCGATCTGGATGGCGCGCCGGATCGGCCTGACCGCGAGCGAAGCCGCCCACCGCGACGCGCTCCGCGAGCTCGACCTCCGCTACGCCCGCGGCGAGCTGGAGCGGGACGCCTACCTGCGCATGCGGGACGACCTCCGCGGCGGTCCGTGAGCCAGACCGAGCCGATCGTCTACTGCCTGACGCGGGACCGCGAGCTCGCCGCCGCCCTGGAGAGCGAGCTCGACGGCGCGCTCCCCTTCTACTTCAACGACGCGGCGCGCCTCCACCAGGCGGTGATGCTCCGCCGCCCCCACCACGTGGTGCTCGACACGGCCGCCATCCGCCCGGAGTACGGCGACGCGGGCCTCGGCCCGGTCGTCCTCTTCCTGCACGAGCGCGCCCCCGAGGCTCAGATCGCCGTGCGCCCGAGAGCCGGAGCGGAGCGCCTGGTGGCGGCGGAGGCGGGACCGGAAGTCCAGCTGCTGCCGTGGGAGGTGACCGCCTGCGTGGAGGCGGTACGCGCGGCTTGCATGCAGCGGTAGGCGCGAGACCGTTGCGGCTCAGGTGGGAGGCGCCGCCCCGGCGGGTATTCGCCGCGCGAATACAACCACGGCCCCGCGCCCGCCCGGCCGTCGTCTCATCCCCGGCACGAATGCCAGGACGGCAGCACGGCCGGAGCGCCGCCGTTGTATGCGCCGGGCGAATGCCCCGCGGGCGAGGCGGGCGCGTCCCGGTCAGCGCACGACGCCGACCCGCGATGGCGGCCAGTAGCGGAACGCGACCCGCCACCTGACCGCGCCCAGCGGCAGGTCGCCGAAAGCGCGCGAGTCGGTGCTCGCCCCATCGGCGTCGCCGTGCAGCTCGACCCGCCCGTCCGCGACGGCGTGCACCCGCTTCACCAGCTCCCGCTCCGGAGCGCGTGGATCGGCGGCCAGCACCAGCTCGCCGTGGCCCGGCGCGCGCCGGCGGTAGGTGGCGGCCTCGACCAGCAGCAGCTCCCCGGGGAGCAGCGTGGGGGCCATCGAAGTGCCGTGCACCTCGACCACGTCGAGGTCGGCGAGCAGCGGCACGAGTCGGCGTGCCGCGAGCACCGCGGCCGCGCCGGCGAGCACCCCCGAGACGAAGAAGAGGGGCCGCATCGACCCCTCTCTCGCTTCACATCGGCTCAGCTCAGGCGGTGGCGCCGGCCGGCTGGCGCTTGGCCACCCGGGTCTCGGCCGGCCCGTTGTGCTCGCGCCAGAAGGCGTCGATCTTGTCAATCAGGTCGAGCAGCTGCTGCGCCTTGTCCAGGTCGACGGTGCGCTTCACGTTGGAAGCGGCCTCGACCGCCTGCTTGAACGTCTGGTGCATCT
>CAYXZN010000296.1:0-2123 GCA_964469325.1 uncultured Steroidobacteraceae bacterium | reverse complement strand
ACCGTCACCTCGGCGTCGGGCTCACGGTCGACGGCGACGACCAGCTCTGCCTGCTGAGCCGGCTGTAGCTCCACCGGCAGCAGCCCGACCTTCAGCGCGTTGTTGCGGAAGATGTCGGCGAACCTGGTCCCGACGACCACCTCGATCCCCCACTGGCGGAGCGCCCACGGGGCGTGCTCCCGTGACGAGCCGCAACCGAAATTGTTGCCGGCCAGGAGGATGCGGCGACCCTCCATCTCGGGCCGGTTCAGGACGAAATCAGGGATCGGCGAACCGTCGGGGCCGTAGCGCCAGTCGGCGAACAGGCCTTCGCCGAACCCTTCGCGGCTGGTGCCCTTCAGGTAGCGGGCGGGGATGATCTGGTCGGTGTCGACGTCGTCACGCAGCAGCGGGATGACCGGCGAGCGCACGACGGCGAACGGGGCGCGCTCGCTCACGACACCAGCCCCGGTACGGTGCGCGGGTCGGTCAGGCGCCCGGTGATCGCCGAGGCGGCGGCGGTGAGCGGCGAGGCGAGGAACGTGCGTCCGCCCTTGCCCTGGCGACCCTCGAAGTTGCGGTTCGAGGTGCTGACCGCGTACTGCCCGGGCCGCAGCTCGTCACCGTTCATGGCCAGGCACATCGAGCAACCGGCCTCCCGCCACTCCGCACCGGCCGACCGGAACACCTCGTCCAGCCCCTCGGCCTCCGCCTCCCGCTTCACCTCGCTCGAGCCGGGCACCACCAGCACGCGCAGGCCGTCGGCAACCCGGCGTCCGCGCAGCGCGCGCGCCGCCTCCCGCAGGTCGCTGATTCGCGAGTTGGTGCAGGAGCCGATGAAGACCACGTCCAGCGGCCGCCCCTCGATCGGGTCACCCGGGTTGAGGGCCATGTACTCGAGCGAGCGCTCCATTGCGGACCGCTGCCGCGGATCGGAGATCCCCGCCGGGTCGGGAATCCGTGAGCCGATGCCGAAGCCCATCCCCGGGTTGGTGCCGTAGGTGACCATCGGCTCGATCTCCGACGCGTCCAGGGTGGTGGACTTCGCGTACCCCGCCCCCGCGTCGCTGGCCAGCGCTCGCCAGCGCTCCACGGCCGCCTCCCAGGCGGTCCCCTCCGGGGCGTGCGGGCGGCCAGCGAGGTAGGCGAAGGTCGTCTCGTCGGGAGCGATCAGGCCGGCCCGCGCACCGCCCTCGATGCTCATGTTGCAGATGGTCATCCGCTGCTCCATCTCCAGCCCGCGGATGGTGCTGCCGGTGTACTCGAAGACGTGGCCCACTCCGGCCGATACGCCGATCCTCGCCAGCAGGGCCAGGATCACGTCCTTGGCGCTCACGCCCGGCGCCAGCCGGCCGTCGATCCGGACCTCGAACGGCCTGGGCCGATGCTGGAGCAGGCACTGCGTGGCGAGCACGTGCTCCACCTCGCTGGTGCCGATCCCGAACGCCAGCGCCCCGAAGGCGCCGTGGGTGGCGGTGTGGCTGTCGCCGCACACGATCGTCATCCCCGGCTGGGTGAGGCCCAGCTCGGGGCCGATCACGTGCACGATCCCCTGGTTCGGCGAGCCGATGCCGTGCAACGGAATCCCGAACTCCTCGCAGCTGGTCGCCAGGGCGCCCAGCTGGCGTGCCGCCAGCTGGTCGACGATCGGCAGCGACCGGTCGGTGGTGGGGATGGAGTGGTCGACGGTGGCAAGCGTCTGGTCCGGACGGCGGACCCGCAGCCCGCGCCGCCGCAGCCCGTCGAACGCCTGGGGGCTGGTCACCTCGTGAATGAGGTGGAGGTCGATCCGCAGGACGCTCGGCATCCCGTCGCCGACGTGCACGACGTGGCTGTCCCAGATCTTGTCGAGGAGCGTTCTTGGGGTCGGCGGCTGCATGGGTGTGGGCGAGGCTAGCCGATCCGTCAAGGGGCTGGACGGCGCCACTAGACTCGGCAGTCACCGATGGACCCCGCCGCACCCGATCCCCGGCGCCACAGCCGCCTCCTGCTCGACGGGCCCGACCGGGCTCCCGCGCGCGCCATGCTCAAGGCGATCGGCTTCACCGACGACGACCTGTCGCGGCCGCTGATCGGCGTCGCCACCACCTGGATCGAGACGATGCCGTGCAACTACAACCAGCGCCGGCTGGCCGAGCTGGTCA
>CAYXZN010000295.1:0-2128 GCA_964469325.1 uncultured Steroidobacteraceae bacterium | reverse complement strand
AGCTGGGCATCGAGGCCGACCGCGACGAGGAGGGCTACCTGCTCCAGATCTTCACCCGCCCCGTCCAGGATCGGCCGACCTTCTTCTTCGAGATCATCGAGCGCCACGGGTCGCGCGGGTTCGGAGTCGGGAACTTCAAGGCCCTGTTCGAGGCCATCGAGCGCGAGCAGGCCCGCCGCGGCAACCTCTGAGCTGGGCCTGCGGCTGAACGAGTCTGAGTCGGCCGAACAGCCACCGGAACCGACGAGCGCGCGTCATCGCTTCGTTCGATGCGTGCGCGGCGGCTGCCAAGTGGTCGCGCCGGACCTCTTCCAGGAACGACTGACTCCGATCCCGAGCGAGCTTCTCAAGCACGTAGTCGTTCATCCTCGACCGTCCTTCAAGGGCACAAGGCCTGGGGCCGAGGCTAGATCGGGGGCGGATGTCAGATCATCGGGGGTTCCCCCTATCGAATTTGCACGTCTCCCCCAATTTCCGACTCCCCGAGACGCGCCGCGAGCTCTACCCGGTTCCGGGCGCCGAGCTTGCCGAGCACGCTCGAGACGTGATGCTCGACCGTCTTGCGGGAGAGGAACATGGCCTGGGCGATCTCCGGATTGGTCCGCCCGGCTGCCACCAACCGCGCCACCTCTCGCTCACGCTCGGTGAGCGAGCCGCGCTCGGCTGCTCCACGCCGCCAGGTGCGCACCCCGAGCTCTCGTAGCGCGCTCCCTGCCAGCTGTCCGATGACGACCGCGCCCCGGCGACTGGCCTCGACGGTCAGCCCCTCGAGGATCTGAACGGCATCGCCGGGCTTGATCCCGCTCGCCAGGACACCGAGGTCGAGGGTGGTCCACATCTCTTCCAGGCCGAAGCCCATGGCCTCCGCGTCCGCGCGTATACGGTCGAGCTCCCTCGCCGCCGTCTCCCGATCACCGTCGAGCCCCTCGATCAGCGCCTGCGTCCGACGGCGAACGATGGAGGCAGACGCGATCCAGCGCGCGTCCGGTTCGCACTCCGCCACGGCGCAGCGGGCCTCGTCGGCACGGCCAAGGCGGGCGAGCACTTCGGCGCGCGTCAGCCGCAGCTCTCCCTGGCACCGAGGGCAGCCGGACTGCTCCGCACAGGACGATGCCTCTACCAGCGCCTGCATCGCTTCCCGGCCGACCGCAGCGCCGCGGACACGCGCCAGCCACATCGCACGTTGGCCATGCAGGTTGATCCGGGGATGCGGGTTGGGCTCCGCTGCGGCGGCCGTCTCGAACGTGCGGACGCCCTCCTGCCACTGCCCGCGCAGGATGGCCACGATGCCAGCCAACAACGCCACCCGGTGGCGTCCTCGGGCGGAATCGCCGATGCGGCCGACCAGCTCGCCGACCTCGCCAGCCACTTCGGCGGCCTCCGTCACGCGGCCCTGGCTCGTCAGCGCCCAAGCGAGATAGTAGCCGGCGTCCACGGCGAGGCCCGGCAGAACCCGCGTGCGCGCTTCGTCCCAGACCGCCCGAGCGTGACCTTCCATCTCGGGCAGGCGCCAGGACTGCTCGAGCGCGTCTGCCAGTGTCACGCGGCTAGCGAGCCACTCCTCCTCGCCCAGCGCTCGTGACGCCTCCACGAGCTCCTCCGCGGCCAGCAGCATGGCGTCCATGTCACCCTGCTGCATCGCCGATTCCGAGTCGATCCGCAGTGCCTGCACCAGGCCGGCGAGCTGCCCGGGGGCCAGGCGCTCGATCCCACCCGATCGCTGAACCAGCGCACGCGCCCGATCGGCGACCTCCCGACCCAGCGCACGACCCTCCGGGGTGCGCGCCTGCAGCCACAGCCGGATCGAGGCCTGCTGCGCATCGATCTGGAGCAAGAGTCCCTCGTCTTCGACGGCGATTGGGCGGGCCTGTTCGAGAAGGGCGGTCGCCCCTTCCGTCCGGCGGAGCGCGGCAGCGGCGCTCGCGGCGCAGAACAGGGCCATGGCGCGGCGGTGTGGATCAGGAGTGGCCGCAGCGACGCGGGTGAAGCGGGTCAACGCGTGGTCGTAATCGCCCAGCTCGGCGGCTAGGGCGGCGACCCGCTCCTCCAGCTCGAGGGCGTCCCGACCCGCCTCGCGACTCGCGTCGACCAGCCGCTCGAGCTGCTCGAGACCCTGCGGGCCCAGGAG
>CAYXZN010000294.1:0-2143 GCA_964469325.1 uncultured Steroidobacteraceae bacterium | reverse complement strand
TTCCCACCCCCTCCGGCTCCACGTCCTGGAGGTGTAGGGTGCCGCTCAAGCTGGAGATCGTGAGTCCGGAGCGCGAGGCGTACTCCGACGAGGTCGACATGGTGATCGTCCCCGGCCGGAACGGCCAGCTGGGGATTCTCCCGCACCACACCCCGCTGATCGCGTCGCTGGGCATCGGGGAGCTGCGGATCAAGAAGGGCGGCGAGGAGGAGAGCCTGCTCATCTCCGGCGGCTTCGTGGAGGTGCGCCCCGACAAGGTGGTGATCATGGCCGATCTGGCCGAGCACTCGGCGGAGATCGACGAGGCGCGCGCCGTCGAGGCCCGCAAGCGCGCCGAGGCCGCCCTCGAGGAGGTCCACGAGCCGGCCGACATCGCCCGCGTCCGCGCCGCGCTCCAGACCGCCCTGATGCGCGAGCGAATTGCCACCCGCCGCCGCTCTCGCGGCTGACCCCCTCGGCCCGGCGCGCCCCGGTGCCGGTCTCCGACCCGCCGGAGCCCACTGAATGGCCGGAGTGGTCAGCCGGTGAGGCTAACGGGCACGATGGACCGCCACCACGACCACATCGGCCCGAAATCAGCCGTCTCGCTGCCCGTCTCCCTCACCTGGTGAGGGCTCCGGGCAAGATCGCCGCCCCCGATCGCCGTTAGTCGTCAGCAGGTGAGGTTTCGGCCGCGGAAGCGGCGCGGCCCACCGCCGGACGTTTGCGCTCGCCACCGGGCGCTGGCGGAGCGGCAGGCCGGGCGCTAGCATCGGTGCGTGGCAGACGAGCGCACGACCGAGCAGCCGCAGGAGCCGATGAGCCCCGAGGAGGCCGAGCGCGCGCACCTGCGCGGCCCCGCCGGGAAGGCGGACCCGGGCTTCCGGCGTATGCAGGAGCTGCGCAAGGTGAGCCGCGACTACCCGTTCATCTGCCCGGTCGACTTCAAGCCGCACAAGGGCTCGCCGCCCGGCTCCGACCCGAACGACGATCCCGACTTCGTCCCCAACCACCGCCTCGACGACGGCGCCCACTACCTCGGCTGACCGGTGAACCACTGCGACCACTGCGGGGCGCGGATGCCCCAGCTCCCGGTGCGGATCGACGTCGTGCGTGAGGCGGGACCGATCGGCCTGCCGGGCGACCCTGAGCCCGGTGCCAACCCGAACTTCACCAGGGCGTACCGGTTCTGCTCGTCCGACCACCTGTACGCGTGGGCCCGCGACCGGCGCTACATGATCTGCAACCTCCAGCCGACCGCCTTCGAGGAGGGGATGCAGCCGTACCTGCCGAGCCGGCACATGGGGGGCCGGGTCGGCCTGTGCGACGGGCACCATCGCGGCGGCCACGAGTGGAAGGAGGCCTGGCCGGGCTAGCCGGCTCGGCCCCGCGCGCCATTCGGTCCGTCGTCGCGTCCGGCTAGACTGCTGCGGTCCATGCAGAAGTTCGTCGTCACCGGAGGCGTCCCACTCCGCGGCACGGTGCGGGCCGCCGGCGCCAAGAACGCGGTGCTCAAGCTGATGGCCGCAGCCGCGCTCACCCAGGAGCGCTGCGTGCTCCATAACGTCCCGAAGATCAGCGATGTCACCATCCTGCGCGAGACCATGTCGGACATCGGCTTCGAGGTCGCGCGCACCAACGGGGACACGCTCGAGATCACCGCCCGCGAGGCGGACTGGCCGTTCGTGCCGCTCGAGGCGGCGGCCAAGATGCGCAGCTCGTTCATCCTCCTGGGCCCGATCCTGACCCGCTTCGGCCGCGTGATCATCAGCAACCCCGGCGGCGACCGGATCGGGCGGCGGCCGGTCAACCTGCACGTCGACGCCATGCAGCGCCTGGGCGCCGAGATCGAGTACAAGAACGGCTACTACTTCGCCAAGGCGCCGCCGGGCGGGCTGCGCGGGGCGCGGATCGAGTTCCCCTACGTGACCGTGATGGGCACCGAGAACGCGATCCTGGCCGCCAGCCTGGCGCGCGGGACGACGGTGATCGACAACGCGGCCCAGGAGCCGGAGACCGACGACCTGGTGGCCATGCTCGCCGCGATGGGCGCGCGGATCGAGCGCAGCGCGCCGCACCGGGTGGAGGTCGAAGGCGTCGAGCGGCTGCACGGCGCCGACCACACCGTCCTCGGCGACCGGCTGGAGGCGGGCACCTTCGCCAT
>CAYXZN010000293.1:0-2194 GCA_964469325.1 uncultured Steroidobacteraceae bacterium | reverse complement strand
GCTCGTCCATGCCCAGGATGGCGATGATGTCCTGGAGGTCCTTGTAGCGCTGGAGCGTGCGCTGGACCTCGCGCGCCACCTCGAAGTGGTCGTCCCCGACCACGCGCGGGTCGAGCACGGTCGATGTCGAGTTGAGCGGGTCGACCGCGGGGTAGATCCCCAGCTCCACGATCGAGCGCTCCAGCCGGACGGTCGAGTCGAGGTGCCCGAACGTGGTGGCCGGCGCCGGATCGGTGTAGTCATCGGCGGGGACGTAGATGGCCTGGAGGCTGGTGATGGAGCCCTTGCGGGTGGAGGTGATCCGCTCCTGGAGGTCGCCCATCTCGGTCGCCAGGGTGGGCTGGTAGCCGACCGCCGACGGCATCCGCCCCAGCAGCGCCGATACCTCCGATCCGGCCTGGGTGAAACGGAAGATGTTGTCGATGAACAGGAGGACGTCGCGCCCCTCGACGTCCCGGAAGAACTCGGCCATGGTGAGGCCGGTCAGCCCGACCCGCTGGCGGGCGCCGGGCGGCTCGTTCATCTGGCCGAAGACCATCACCGTCTTGTCGATCACGCCCGACTCGGTCATCTCGCCGATCAGGTCGTTCCCCTCGCGGCTCCGCTCGCCGACACCGGCGAAGACCGAGTAGCCGCCGTGCTCGGCGGCGATGTTGCGGATCAGCTCCTGGATGATGACCGTCTTGCCAACGCCCGCCCCGCCGAAGACGCCGACCTTGCCGCCGCGCTTGAACGGGGCGATCAGGTCGATCACCTTGATGCCGGTCTCGAAGACCTGCGCCTCGGTCTCCATCTCCTCGAACGGCGGCGGCTCGCGGTGGATCGGCAGCTCCTCCTTGGACTTCACGTCGCCCTTCCCATCGATCGGCTGGCCGAGGACGTTGAAGACCCGACCCAGGGTCGGCTCGCCGACCGGGACGGTGATGGGGGCGCCGGTGTCGACCGCGTCGAGGCCGCGGGCCAGGCCGTCGGTGGTGGACATCGCCACCGTCCGCACCCAGTTGTTGCCGAGGTGGTGCTGGACCTCGACCACCAGCTTCTCCTCTTCGGGCCGCACTCCGTCGCCGCCGGCTCCCTCTGTGGCACGTCGGGCCTGCGGCGGGCGCTTGATCTCCAGCGCGTTGTAGATCGCCGGCAGCTTCCCGGCCGGGAACTCCACGTCGACGACGGGGCCCGTAATCTGGATGACTCGTCCGGTGGCCATGCTGTCTCGCGTCTCCTCCTAGCCTCCCAGGGCTTCTGCCCCGGAGGCGATCTCGATCATCTCGCGGGTGATGTTCGCCTGCCGCGTCTTGTTGAAGACGAGGGTCAGGTCCTCGATCAGCTCGTTGGCGTTGTCGGTGGCGCTGCGCATGGCGATCATCCGCGCCGACTGCTCGCTGGCGTTGTTCTCCAGCACGGCGCGGTAGATGTCGACCCCCACGTAGTGCGGCAGCAGGCGCGCGAGCACGGCTCGCGGTGACGGCTCGAACAGGTACTCCTCGTTGCGCCGCTGTTGCTCCTCCTCGAGGCCGGGCACCTCGATGGGCAGGATGCGGCGGATCACCGGGCGCTGGCTGAGGGTGGTGACAAAGGTGGAGTAGGCGATCTCGATCTCGTCGTACTTCTCCGCCAGGAAGTCCTCGGTCACCAGCTGCGCGATGGGCGTCACGTCGCCGAACCCGGGCCGGTCGCCGAGGCCGGGGAAGTGGGCCGCGATGGTCAAGCCGGCCCGGCGCAGCATCTCGCGCCCCTTGCGGCCCACGGTCACCACCTCGATCTCCACCGGGCCCTCGCCGTTCCGCCCGCCCATCCGATCGGCGGCGTGGCGGAGGACGGCGCGGATGGCGTTGGCGTTCAGCGATCCCGCCAGCCCGCGGTCGGTGGTGATGACGATCATGCCGATGCGCCGCACCGGCCGGCGCGCGAAGAGCGGGTTCACCTCCTCGTCGACGACCGCCGAGAGGCGGCCCAGCACGTCGCGCAGCTGGTCGGAGTAGGGGCGCGCGGCCAGGATCGCGTCCTGGGCACGCTTCATCCGCGACGCGGCCACCATCTCCATCGCCCGCGTGATCTGGGCGATGTTGCGGACCGATCCGATCCTGCCGCGGATCTCCTTGAGGGTGGCCACGGGCTAGCTCTTCGCCCCCTTCTTCTTGGGGGCCGATCGCTTGCGGACCGGCTTCGCCCTCGCCTTGCTCGCCGCCTTGTCCGG
>CAYXZN010000292.1:0-2201 GCA_964469325.1 uncultured Steroidobacteraceae bacterium | reverse complement strand
ATCGGCGCGTGGCCACCGGGCCGATCCGCTCGGCCACCTCCGCCACCAGCGTGCCGGGCTCGAGCGGCGCCAGCGCCAGGACCGTCTCGCCAGACTCGATCCGCGACAGGTCGAGGATCTCGTCGACCAGCTGGCTGAGGTGGTCGACCTCGCGCTCGATCTGGGTCGCGAAGTCGCGGGTGGTGGCCGCGTCCTCCACGCCGCCCGACGAGAGGGTCTCGGCCAGCAGCTTGATCGAGCTGAGCGGCGTGCGCAGTTCATGGCCGATGTTGGCCACGAAGTCGCGCCGCACCCGCTCGGCGCGACGGAGGCGGGTCACGTCGCGCAGCACCAGGACGATCGCCCCGCCGCCGATCGGCACGGCCCGCGCCTCGAAGCTGCGGCGGCTGACCTGCCCCACCTGCGCCTCGCCGCTGGCGGGAGCGCCCGTCGCCACCGCGTCCCTGGCCACCGCGTCCAGCCCGACCGAGCTGAAGGCCGCGATCACGCTCATCCCCGGCAGGCTGCCGATCGGCCGGGCGGCGAGCGCCGCCGCCTGCGGCCCCGCCCGCACGATCCGCAGCCGCTCGTCGACCAACAGCAGCACGTCGCCATCGGCGCCGGCCAGCAGCGCCTCGAACGCGTCGGCGGCCAGCGGATCGGTCACCGGATCAACGCACCGCCTCGGCCGCCGCGGGCCGCGGGCTGAAGGCGTAGCCCACGCCGCGGACGGTGCGGAAGTAGTTGCGCCCGTCGATCGCACGCAGCTTGCCGCGCAGCCAGCTGACGTGGACGTCGACGGTCCTCGCGTCGCCGGCGAAGTCGTAGCCCCAGATCCGGTTCAGCAGCTGATCGCGGGTGAAGATGCGTTCAGGGTGCGCCGCCAGGTGGGCGAGCAGGTCGAACTCCTTGTTAGTCAGGTGCACCGGCGATCCCTCCAGCAGCGCCTCCCGCCGACCGAGGTCGATCGTCAGCGGGCCGGCCTGGATCTGCTCGGCCTGCGGCTCCTCGGGCGCCTCGCGGCGCTGGCGGCGCAGGACGGCCTCGATCCGGGCCAGCAGCTCGGGGCGGCTGAACGGCTTGGCCACGTAATCGTCGGCTCCGACCTTCAGGCCCACCACGCGGTCGATCTCGTCGCCCTTGGCCGACAGGATGATCACCGGGGTGCCGATCCCCTCGCGCCGCAGCACCCGCAGCACCTCGACGCCGCTCATCCCCGGCAGCATCACGTCCAGCAGGACCAGGTCGGGCCGGCCGTGGCGGGCGGCTTCCAGCGCCGCCTCCCCGTCGCCGGCGGTGCTCACCTCGTAGCCCTCGCGGGACAGGTTGAAGGCGAGCGCCTGGCGCAGGGTGGTGTCGTCCTCGACGACGAGGATCCGTCGTCTCATCGGCTCCTCAGGGGTTGAGGTCCTCGACCTGGCCGGTGGCGAGGTAGACCACGTCCTCGCCGATGTTCGTGATCCGGTCGCCGAGCCGCTCGAGGTGGTGGGCGGCGAAGAGCTGGTGGGTCGCCTGCCGGACGCGGTCCGGCGAGCGGGACATGAGCTCCATCGCGTCCTCGTAGACGCTGTTGTACAGGTGGTCGATCTCGTCGTCGCCGGCGCACACCGCGCGCGCCTCCTCCTCGCTGACGTCGACCAGCGCCCGCATGGCCGCGCGCAGGTGCTGGCGACAGAGCTGCTCCATGCGCTGCACCTGCGGGAAGAGGGGGATCTCCGGCTCGGCGGCGAGCTGCTGGGCCAGCTTGGAGATGTTGGTGGCGTAGTCGCCCATCCGCTCCAGCTCGGCCGAGGCGTGGTACAGGGCCAGCAGCTCGCGGACGTCGCGCGCCATCGGCCCCTGGCGGGCGATGGTGATGGCGATCTCGGTGTTGATCTGCCGCTGGAGCTCGTTCACCTCCGCGTCCTCCCAGCGGACCCGGTCGGCCAGCTCCACGTCGCGCTCGGCCAGGGCGCGAGCGGCCCGCTCGAGCGCGTTCTCCACCAACCCGCCCAGCCGCAGCACATCGTCCTTGATCGACGCCAGCTCCTCCTCGAAGCTCCTGCGCAGGCTGTGGGCGTGCTCGGCGTCGGTCATGGATCCTCCTAGCCGAAGCGGCCGGTGATGTAGTCCTCGGTGAGGTGGTTGCTGGGGCGGGTGAAGAGGTCGTCGGTGGGGGCCATCTCGACCAGGTAGCCGGCCCGGTCGTCGCCCATCGTCAGGAAGGCCGTGTAGTCGGAGAC
>CAYXZN010000291.1:0-2213 GCA_964469325.1 uncultured Steroidobacteraceae bacterium | reverse complement strand
GATTGAGGGGGTCGCGGAGCTCGGCTATACTCCCCCGGACGCGTTGACGCGGGAGCAGTACGCGCTGCCCTCCGGTCCGCAGCGAGCCGGGATGGTGGAAGCCGGCGCCGGGGAGGCGCGGAACTCGTCCGCCGAGCAGTCGGCCGAACGGCCGCATCGGTCCATCCAACCGGACCGGCATCGGCCCTGAAGCCCGACCGGGGTGGCGTCCGATAGCACGCCGAGAGTGGACCGACCGTGGGGTTGTAGCTCAGCTGGGAGAGCACCTGCATGGCATGCAGGGGGTCGGGGGTTCGAGTCCCCCCAGCTCCACCACCACATCGGTCAAGCTCAGGTGGTACCGCGAAGCAGCCCCCTTCGTCCTGACGACGGAAGGGGGCTTCGAGCACCCGGCGGAGTTGACGGACGGAAGATGGTGGCGCAGGTGACGGCGGACGAGCAGCGCGTGTCGCGCGACGGTCGACCCTGGCGGCTGCGTGCCGCGCGGCCCACCGACGCGCGTGCCCTGTCGCGCCTCTTCACCGCGGTGCGGACCGAGGGACGCTGGCTGGTGACGCCGCCGTCGGTGGTGAGCGAGCCGTCGGAGGCGTTCTGGATCGGCGAGATGGTGCGCAGCGAGCGCAACTGCGCGATCGTGGCCGAGGCGGACGGCGAGGTGGTCGGCAACGTCCTGGTCAGCGTCGACCAGAGCGTGGTCAGCGGGCACGTCGGGACCCTGTCGATCGCGGTCGCCGACGGCTGGCGGGAGGTCGGGATCGGCACCGCCCTGATGGAGGCGGCGCTCGACTGGGCGCGCGGGCGCGGGCTGGGGAAGGTGGCGCTGGGGGTCTTCCCCGACAACGAGCGGGCGATCGCGGTCTACGAGCGGGTCGGTTTCGTGCGCGAGGGGCTACGCCGGCGCCAGTACCGCTCGGGCGACCGGTACCGCGACGAGCTGCTGATGGCCTGGTTCCCCGATCACGCAGACGAGCAGGCCCCGGACCCCGCGGAGGGCGGCCGATGACCGACCTGGCGCGTGCCCGATCCTTCGATGCCTGGGCCGGCGAGTACGACCGCTTCCGGCCCACCTACCCCGACGCGCTGTTCGACGCCATCGCCGATCGGCTGCGCCTTCCTGCCGGCCCGGTCGTGGTCGACCTGGGGGCGGGAACCGGCCGCGCCAGCCTGGCCATGGCCGCCCGGGGCTGGCGGGTGACGGCGGTCGAGCCGGGCCGGCCCATGCTCGACATCCTGCGGGCCGCCGCCGCGGACCGGGGCCTGGTGGTGGCCACCCTCCAGGCGAGCGCCGAGGAGACCGGGCTCGCGCCGGGTACCGTCGACCTGGTGACCGCCGCACAGGCCTTCCACTGGTTCGACTCGGACGGCGCGGTCGGCGAGATCGTCCGCATCCTCCGGCCCGGGGGCGGAGTGGGGCTCTTCTGGAACGTCCGCGACGCCGATCGCTCGCCGTTCCTGGCCGACTACCAGGCGCTGCTCGACCGCACCGTCCCCAACGACGAGGGGCCGCGCTACCAGCGTGCCGGACGCCGCCAGACCGAGCAGGCGCTGCGCGCCAGCGGCGACCTCGAGGAGGTCGAGCTGCTGGCCCTGGAGCAGGAGCTCTCGATGACCCCGGGGCAGTTCCTGGGGATGGCCTTCACCGCCAGCTACATCCGCACCGGACTCGACCCGGAGCGCCAGGCGCACTTCCGCGACGAGCTGGAGCAGATCCTCGTCCGCCACGGCCACGCCGACGAGCGGCCCTTCGAGGTCCCGTACCGAATCGACTTGTGGATGGCAAGAAAGGTAGACCGATGACCACCGAGGTGACCGCCCGGGCCGGACGAGCCGAGCGCTTCGACCCGGCCTCGTACGAGCGGAAGTGGCAGGAGCGCTGGGAGCGCGACCAGCTGTACCGGGCGAGCGATGACGATGCGCGCCGCAAGCGCTACATCCTGACCATGTACCCCTACCCGTCGGGCGACCTGCACATCGGCCACTGGTACGCGGCCACCGGCCCCGACATCGTGACCCGCCTGCACCGGATGCGGGGCGAGAACGTCATGTTCCCGATGGGCTTCGACTCGTTCGGGCTGCCGGCCGAGAACGCGGCCATCGACCGCGGCGTCCACCCCGCGGAGTGGACCTACCGCAACATCGACCGCATGCGGACCCAGTTCCGCACCATGGGCTGCGCCTTCGACTGGTCCCGCGAGGTGGTGACCAGCGACCCG
>CAYXZN010000290.1:0-2221 GCA_964469325.1 uncultured Steroidobacteraceae bacterium | reverse complement strand
AACGGGGCGTTCCGGTTCCTGTACCCGTTCCTGCCGGTGGTGGCACGGGACCTGGGCGTGTCACCGGCCCGCGCAGGCCTGCTGGTCGCGGCGGTGGCGGCGGGCGGGGTGGCGGCACCGTGGACCCGACGGGCGCTCACCGGCGGTCATGAGCGCATCCGCCGCCTGGCCATCGGCGCGGCCCTGCTGATGGGGGTCGGCACGGTCGTGGCGGCCACCGCGATAGGGGCCCCGGTGGCCGTCGTGGGGCTGCTGGCACTCGGCGCCGGCAAGCCGCTGCTGGACGTGGCCACGATCGCGTACGTCAGCGACCGCACCTCCTTCGACCGACGCGCCCGCGCCACCAGCATCATGGAGCTGACGTGGGCCGGCGCACTGGTGGTGATCGCACCCATCGCGGGGATCGTCGCCGGGCTGACGTCGTGGCGGCTGCCGCTGCTGGTGCTCGGGTTGGGGGCGGGGGCCAGCGCGCTGGTGATGCGCCGGTGGCTGGATCCGGATGCCGCCACCGCGCCCGGCCGCGCCGAGAAGGCACCCCGGTGGACACGGGTGGAGCGCTGGCTGCTGGTCGCATCCGCGTTCGTGTTCGCGGTCCTCGAGGCCAGCTTCGCGGTGTTCGGGCTGTGGCTGGAGAAGGACTTCGGGGTCGGGATCGCCGGCCTGGGAGCGTTCGCGGCGGTCACCGCCACCGGCGAGATGGTCGGCTCGGGGACGGTGCTGGTGGCCGGTGACCGCTGGGGCAAGCACCGCACGTGCTGGCTCGGCCTGGGGCTGGCGTCGATCGGGCTGAGCTCGATGCTGCTGGCACCCAACCTGGGGCTGGCCGTCGGGGCGATGGCGATCGGCCTGTGCGGCTCGGAGATGGCGATCGTGTCGATACTGCCGCTGGGCTCGGAGGTCCAACCCGCCAGCCGCAGCCGGTTCCTGGCCGGGATGATGTCCGGCGCGTCGCTGACGCGGGCCATCGTCGCGGCCGGCGGGGCGGCCCTGTTCGATGCGTTCGGGATGGGCGCCAACGTCACCGTGTCGGTCGTGGCCGCGGCCATCGCGGCCAGCCTGCTGTGGCGGGTCCTGCGCCTTGACCCCCGGCTGCGCGGCTGAGCTTGCAGGCAGACCGGGCCGCTCAGTCCTCGACGGCCGCGGGGGGCGGCTCTCCGCGTCTCGCCGCGCGGCGCCGGTACAGGTCGAGGTCGGCGCGGTGGACCAGGTCGGCGAGGTCACACGACGCGAAGTCCGCAGAGGCGATGCCGTGCGTGACCGCCAACGGCAGGCGCGACGCGAGCGCCTGTGCCAGGACCTCGGCCGCACCCGCGTCCAGGCCTCGGAGCAGCACCAGGAACTCGTCCCCGCCCAGGCGCGCCACCAGGCCGGTGTCTGGCACCGCAGTCGTGAGGGCGCTGGCCAGGTCGATCAGGGCATGGTCACCGGCCGTATGACCGCGTGAGTCGTTGAGCTTCTTGAAGCGGTCGATGTCGATGACCACCGCCGAGACCATCTGCCGGTTGGTGCGCGCGTTCGCCAACAGTTGCTGGGCGGCATGGTCGGCGCCGGCGCGGTTCAACAGCCCGGTGAGCGGGTCGTGTGAAGCCGCGCGGATCGACGAGGCATGGAGCGCCCCGATCGTCTCCGCCGTCCCGAGGATGCAGAGCGGGAACGTGAAGTACCACAGCCAGGGTGACGCCGCGGGCGCAACCACCAGTGCGCCGACGAGCCCGACAGCGAGGCCGCCGCAGATGATCCGGGAGGCGGTCGGCGGGTAGAAGGAGCGCACGAACATCGCCAGGAAGATGGCGGGGACGAGCGTCCAGACCTGCGCGGCGGGTTGCCCGTGGAACAGGGCAACCAGCGGCAGCGCGATGATCACGAGCGCGAGCGCAACGTCGAGTCGGCGCCGTCGGAGGTCGTCTCGCCGGATCGAGATCAGGGCCAGCGCGACACCGCACAATGCCACCGCGACGCCCTCGCCGATGCTCTCCGCGAGGAACCCGGTCGCGCCACCGAGGACGAAGGCAACGAGGTAGAACAGCGTCAGCACCGTGAGAAACACCCGGAGGATCCCCGCTTGCGCGGCTCCGGCAGTGCTGCCAAAGGTGCTGGTCAGCGCGTTCCCTCCTGAAGCCCCCGAGCAACGCCGACAGGTCACCGTCTCGGTGAGAAGATCTCGTTGATGCGAGACAGGATGTCCTCGTCGAGCTGGGCAAGGACGTCGA
Source organism: uncultured Steroidobacteraceae bacterium (assembly GCA_964469325.1). GTDB lineage: Bacteria > Chloroflexota > Limnocylindria > QHBO01 > QHBO01 > CAYXZN01. Next base: position 11 of record CAYXZN010000290.1, on the reverse strand, counting down.
GCGACTTCATG
>CAYXZN010000289.1:0-2221 GCA_964469325.1 uncultured Steroidobacteraceae bacterium | reverse complement strand
CCGCCCATCGCCTGGACCAGGCCCCGCGCCGCGTAGAGGCCAATGCCACTGCCGTCCGGCGCCAGCGCCCGGGCATCATCGGCGCGGTAGAACTGCTCGAACGCGCGAGCCTGGGTGTCGGCGCTCATCCCCAGCCCGTGGTCAGCGACGGCGATCTCCGACCACGACTGGCCCTCCGCCCCCGTCTGCACCGCGATCCGCACCTCGACGCCACTCCCCGACGGGCTGTACTTGACCGCGTTGTCGAGCACGGCCCAGAGGACCTGCTCGAGCCGATCCGGATCCGCGACCACGAGGTGGGGCGGCCCGGCCACCTCCAACTCGAAGGGCCGCTCGGGGCGCAGGGCGTCCCAGACCCGCCGCAGCAGGGGCTCGGGCCGCAGCACCTCCTGCCGAGGCTCGAGCGCGCCCGCGTCCAGTCGCGACACCGCCAGCAGCTGGGCCACCATGCGCCGCAGGCGGTCCGCCTGGTGCTCGATCGTCTCCAGGTCCTCCGCGGCCTCTGAGCCGATCCCCTCGGTGGCGCGCAGCTCACCGGCCAGGGCGCGGATGCTGGTGAGCGGCGTCTGCAGGTCGTGGGTCACGCCGCGCAGGAAGTCGCTCTGGACCTGAGCCAGCCGGTGCAGCTCGTCGGCCTGCTCGCGCACGCGGGCATACAGCAGGGCGTGCTCGATCGCAGTGGCCCCGTACTGGCCGAGCAGGCTGAACAGAGCATTGTCGGCCGCCGAGGGACGTCCGCGTCCCTCCCAGGGCGCCAGCAGAACGGCGCGGAGCTCCTCGTGGGCGGCAAGCTCCACCACCACGAATGCGCCCCAGGGCCCCTCGACGAGCTGCGGCCGCTCCGGCTCGTCTCCCGTGCTCACCGCCGCCCAGCGATGAACGTCGGCGAGGGGCTGCCGGTCGCTCGGCCCGTACAGGCCGGGGATCAGCCGTCCGGAGGCGGAGTCGAGCACGACCAGCCCCCAGGTGGCGTCGCCGGTCACCGCCCGGACCGCGGTGATCACCTGGTGGGCGGTCACCTCGGCATCCGTGCTGATCGGTGCGGTACGCGTGTGCGCCGCCAGTTCGGCCAGCTGCCGGTTGCGCTCCTCCAGCGCCATTGCCAGGCGGGCGTGCGCCTCGCCGGCGGCGCCGGTTGGCGGAGGTCCAGACGCCACCTCGTCCACGAGCTGACGGAGGTCGCGGCGTGTGGCGCGGTCGGCGACGATCGTGATGCTGGCGGTCCAGGCGATCGCGAAGAGACCGACCAGCAGAAGGATCGACCCCAGCCCCAGGTTCCTGGTCCAGCTCGGTCCCCCGGAAATGAGGCCCGCCAGGAGGATCAGGGGCGGGAGGCCGACCAGGAGCAGCAGGGCGAACAGCCGCAGCGGGCTGCGCAGCAACGTCAGCCCCCGGAGCTGGCCAGCGGCTGCGACGCGGAGACGAGCCGGTACCCGACGCCGCGGTCGGTGAGCAGGTAGCGGGGCTCGTCGGCGTCCGACTCGAGCTTGCGCCGCAGGCGGCGGACGGTCACCCAGACGTAGGAGGGGTCGGCTCCGTCCGCCTCGGACCAGACCCGGTCGACCAGCGTCTCGGTCGGCACGGTGCGGTCGATGGAGCCGGCGAGCACCTGGAGCAGGCGCGCCTCGGTTGGGGTGAGCTGATGGGTGCCGGCGGGCGTCACCAGCCGCCGTGCGGCCAGGTCGATCTCCACTTCCCCGCTGTCCAGCAGCACCTGCCCGCGGCTCGTGCCGGTCCGCCGGAAGACGCGGTTGATGCGGGCCACCAGCTCGTCGGGGTTGAACGGCTTGGTGACGTAGTCCTCGGCCCATGACTCCAGTGCGCCGACCTTCGACTCGTCGGCGTCGACCGCGGAGAGGACGATGATCGGCAGGTCGGCCAGGCGCTTGACCCGCCGCGCCAGCTCGAAGCCGTCCATGCCGGGCATCATCAGGTCGATCACGAGCAGCGCCGGCCACTGCCGCTCCAGCAGGGACAGGGCCCGCTCCGGGGAGCTGGCGGCCTGGACGTCGTAGCCCTCCCGGATCAGTCGCCGGGAGAGGACGTCCAGGAGGGTGCGGTCGTCGTCGACCAGCAGGATCGCCGGTCGCACCGGCGGGAACATCGGCTCAGAAGCCCGAGCGCATCAGGGTGACGACGGCGGGCCCCAGGATGACGATGAAGATGGTCGGGAAGATGCAGCCGACCATGGGGAACAGCATCTTGACCGGCGCCTTGGCGG
>CAYXZN010000288.1:0-2283 GCA_964469325.1 uncultured Steroidobacteraceae bacterium | reverse complement strand
CGCGGCACGTCCGCCAGCGGGTAGGCCGGGAAATCGTCGAAGCGGGCGTGGACCTTCGGCATGGCGGCTCGATCGCGGCTCGGGGGCGGTGGCTACGACGCCGCAATCGAACCGCCCGCCCCGGCGCGGGCAAGGCCGGCTACTCGCTCCGCAGCACCCCCATCGGCTCGACCGCCGCCGCGCGACTGGCCGGTAGGTACGCTGCCGCCACCGCCACCGCGCCGAGCAGCACCGCGACGCCACCCAGCGTCAGCGGATCGTTCGGCCGGACGCCGTGGAGCTGGCTCGCCAGCACGCGGCTGGTCAGCAGCGCGCCCGCCACGCCGATCGCGATGCCGAACCCGGTCAGCTTCGCCGCCTGCGCAACCACCAGCCACTTCACCTCGATCGCCCGCGCACCCAGCGCCATCCGGATGCCGATCTCGCGACGCCGCTGCTCGACCACGTAGCTGATCACTCCGTAAAGGCCGATCATGCCGAGCGCCAGCGCTACGGCCGCCGCGATCCCGAGGAGCAGCATGGCGAACGACGTGCGCGCCATCGACGCGGCCACGATCTCGGTCATCGGCAGCACCTGACCCACTGCCGCGCCCGGCTCCAGCTCCTGGATCGCCTGCCGGACCGGCGTCGCCAGGACCCCGGGCCGCCCGCTCGTCGTGCGCACCGCGAGTACCATGGACCTGGGCGGCATCCAGAGCGACGTGCCCTCCGCCGGGAACATCGGGAAATAGACCTGAGGCGTCGATGGCTCCGCCAGCCCCTCCGCGCGCAGGTCACCGGTCACCCCCAGCACGGTGTAGAAGGGCGGCTCCGGCCGGTGCGCGTTGCCCTTCACACCCTTGCCGACCGCCCGCTCGCCCGGCCAGACCCGGTCGGCGAACGCACGGGTCACCACCACGCCGCCGCGCCGCGCCTCCATCTCGGACCACTCGGACACGCTCCCATCCACCGGGATGCCCATCGCCGCGAAATACCCGGGCGTCGCCAGGATGGGGTCCGCGAAGCAGCCGGTCATTCGCTCCTGCGCCTCGGGCTCATCCACCACCATGGTCGCGCAGCCGGTCGCGGAAGCCAGTGGCAGCTTGGTCGTTGCACCCGCGGCAACCACCCCCGGCATCCGCTCCACCCGATCGAGCAACTCGCGGTAGAACCGGCCGGTCCTGTCGTAGTCGCGGTAGTGGCCGGTCGGCAGCGAAACGGCCACGGTCAGCACGCCCTCCGGATCCAGACCCGGATCCACCGACCGCAGGCTCTGGAACGTCCGGATCATCAGCCCGGCCCCGACCAGCAGCACCAGCGCGAGCGCGACCTCGCCGACGACGAGCGCGCCGCGTACTGCGTTGCGCTGCCCCGACGGCGTCAGACCGACGCCCTCTTTCAGCCCCTCCATCCGCGCCGTCCGTCGCAGCACGGGCATGAGGCCGAAGACGGCCGCGGCCGTGAGCGCTACGAGGGCGGTGAACAGGATGCTCTCACGGCCCAGCGCGATCTCCTCGATACGCGGCAGGTCGGGCGAGAAGGAGAGGATCAGCGCCAGGCCCGACCACGTGAGCAGCAGACCGCAAACGGCCGCGGCCGCGCCCAGCAGCAGGCTCTCGGACAGGGACTTCAGCGCCAGGTCCTTTCGCGACGCGCCCAGCGCCACCCGCACCGCCGTCTCCTTCCTGGCCGCCTCCATCCGGACGAGGAACAGGTTCGCGACGTTGAGGCAGCCGATCAGCAGCACGATTCCGACGGCGCCCAGCAGCACCCACAGGGCGGTCGTGACATCGCCGACCACGTGATCGCGCAGCCCGACCACCTCTGCCGTGAAGCCGGACTCCTCCATGAAGCCGCCGCCGTACGCGTTCGGGAGGCGCTCGGCAAACGTGGCCACGATGCGATTCAGGTCCGCCTCCGCGCCCTCCAGCGAGACACCCGGCCGCAGCCGCGCCACGCTGCTGAACCGATGCCAGTTCACGGGCTCGTTCGCCGCGCTGATGGACACGGCGACCCACAGGTCGACCGGGCCTTCGGGCAGCCCGAAACCGGGCTCCGCCACGCCCACCACCTCCCTCGGCCAGCCGTCGAGCTCCAGCGTCCGACCCACGATCGACGGGTCCGCGTCGAACTGCGTCCGCCAGAAATCGTGGCTCAGCACCACCACCACACCGCCACCCGGCTGGTTGTCCTCCCACCGCAGCAGACGGCCCACCGCCGGACGGGCACCCAGCACGTCGAAGAGGTTGGCGCTCACGGCCGCCACCTCCGCACGCTCCGCCAGCCCCTCGCCCGCCAGCACGG
>CAYXZN010000287.1:0-2308 GCA_964469325.1 uncultured Steroidobacteraceae bacterium | reverse complement strand
GTAGCCGGAGATGCTGATGGTGTTCCAGCGCGGCATCTCCCGCGTCCCCCACTCGACCGTGTCGGTGACCAGCTTCAGCGACGGGGCGGGCGGGAAGATGTACTCCTTCTGGGCAATGAACTCCTTGAGGATGTCGTTCTGGAGCGTCCCGGTCAGCTGCGCACGGGGCACGCCGGCCTTCTCTGCGGCCACCACGTACATCGCCCAGATCATGGCGGCGGGGGAGTTGATGGTCATGGAGGTCGAGATCTCGCCGACCGGCAGTCCGGCCAGCAGGATCTCCATGTCGGCCAGGCTGCTGACCGCCACCCCGCAGGTCCCGAACTCGCCCGCCGCGTGCGGGTCGTCGTGGTCGTACCCGTAGAGGGTCGGCATGTCGTAGGCGATCGACAGGCCGGTCATGCCGGCGTCGATCAGCCTGCGGAAGCGCTGGTTGGTGTCCTCGGCGGTGCCGTAGCCGGCGAACATCCGCATCGTCCAGAGGCGGCTCCGGTAGCCGGTGGGATGGATGCCGCGGGTGAAGGGCGGCTCGCCCGGCAGCCCCAGGTCGTCGACCTCGTCCCAGCCCGAGGCGTCGCCGGCTCCCAGCGCCGGCCGGCCGAACTGGTAGTGCGGCCGCCCCCGGTCCGGGTCGTTGGCGGGGTCGTGGAGGTCGGCCGGCGTGTAGATGCGCTCGATCTCCACGCCGCTCTGGGTGATGAAACGGGGCCTCCGCTCCGGCGCACGCTCCAGCGCCGGCTCCAGGCGCTCGTGCTCCCACTGCCGCTGGTGCTGTCGCCAGCGCTCCTGGTCAGTCACGCCCGAAGTGTGCGGGCAAGTCGAGTGCCTCCGCAACTGGCCGCGGGTGGCGTGGTAGCTGCCGGCGCAGCCGCCTGGCTCAGCTGTCCGGCTCGGCGTGCCCGGTTCAGCGTGCTCCGGCCGCCGGACGCTCGGACCGGGCTGCCCGCCGCTCCTCGAACCTGGTCGCAGACGCATCCAGCTCGTCCAGGAAGGCGCGCAGCTGTCCCCGCCGCGCCTCGGCCAGCGCGTCGAGGTCGCCGCGCTCGAACACCTGCCAGTGCCGCAGCAGGGGCCAGATCACCTCGTCGTGGTGGACGCGCAGGTCGTAGATCCCCGCCTTCGCCATCTGCGCCGCCTTGCGGGTGTAGTGCGCCATCCCGGCTCCGGGCATCTGGAAGGCGATCACCTCGTCGGTGATGGCGTGCACGGCTGCCGACGGGTCGATCTCCATCGCGGCCGAGAGCATGTCGCGGTAGAAGACCATGTGCAGGTTCTCGTCCTGGGCGATGCGGACCATGATCCGGTCGGCGACCGGGTCCGACGAGTAGCGGCCGTTGTTGCGGTGGCTGATGCGGGTGGCGAGCTCCTGGAAGGCGACGTACGCGAGGCCGCGCAGGATGTTCCCGTCGTCGTCGTGGCGGTAGGCGGTCTGGAGCTGTGCCATGCGCGCCCGCTCGAGCGCGTACGGGTCGACGCTGCGGGTGACCACCAGGTAGTCGCGCAGGACGATGGCGTGCCGCCCCTCTTCGGCGGTCCATCGGTTCACCCAGTTCAGCCAGGCCCCGTCGCCCGTGCCGAAGACTCGGTGGATCTCGCGGTGGTAGGAGGGAAGGTTGTCCTCGGTCAGGAGGTTCACCTCGAAGGCGGTCTGGGCCACCCCGCTGAGCCGCGGCTGGTCCGGCGTCCACGGCTCCCTGTCGTAGTCGCGGCCGAGCGAGTAGGGGATGTAGTCGTGTGGAAACCACTCCCGGGCCATGCCCAGGTGGCGGTTGAGCAGTCGGGCCGCGACCGGCTCGAGCTCAACGAGGATGTCGCGCGCCGGTGCGGAGCGGCTTGCAGTCAATGCGGATCTCCTGGGGCGAGCGCGGCGAGGCTCAGATGCCGTAGGCGTCGCCAACTCCTCGATGATCTCACGATTCGGGCTTGATGGCATCTCGCCAAATGTGCCCGAGGCGGACCTAGGGGTAGAGGCCTCGCAGCGTGGTCGCCTCAGCCACCCGCGCCACCGCCGTCATGTACGCCGCTGCCCGCAGCGAGACGCCCTCGCCTTCCGCCATGTCCGCAACGTCGGCGAAGGCGGAGTCCATCACCCGGTCGAGCTCGGCGGCCACCTCGCCCTCGGCCCAGAAGAACGCCTGCATGTCCTGCACCCACTCGAAGTAGCCGACCAGCAGGCCACCGGCGTTGCACAGGATGTCGGGGATCACCATGACGCCCCGCTCGTGCAGGATCTCGTCGCCCTCGGGGGTGAGCGGGCCGTTCGCGGCCTCGGCCACGATGGACGCCCTCACGCTGTCGGCGTTGTCGC
>CAYXZN010000286.1:0-2311 GCA_964469325.1 uncultured Steroidobacteraceae bacterium | reverse complement strand
CGGCGATCCGTTCGGGGAGCTGTGGGCCTGGCTCCAGCTGCTGGTCGCCTTCGACGTGCTGATGCTGGTGGTGGCGGGTGGCACCTACGGCCACCTGCTGGAGGAGTAGAGAAGTGCCGATGCGGGTCCTGGGCGTGGTCGCGCTCCTCGGCGTCGTGGCGGCGACGGCGTGGGGGCTGTTCGGCGTGCCGCCTGACCGCCTCCAGGGCGACGCGCAGCGGATCATGTACCCCCACGTCGCATCGGCCTGGCTGGCCTACCTGTCGTTCGGGGTGACGGCGCTGGGCGGCATCGGCTGGCTCTGGAAGCGCGACCTGCGCTTCGACGCGGCGGCGCTGGCCGGCGCGGAGATCGGCGTCATGTTCACCGCCTTCACCATCTGGGGCGGCGCCATGTGGGGCCGCCCGGTGTGGGGCGTGTACTGGCAGTGGGAGGACCCGCGGATGGCCACCACCGCCGTCCTGCTGCTGCTGTACGTGGGCTACCTGCTGCTGCGCCGGCTTACCGACGACCCGCAGCGCCGCGCCACCCGCGCGGCCGTGGTCGGGCTGGTGGCCGCGGTCGACATCCCCATCGTCCACTTCAGCGTGGAGTGGTGGCGCGGGCTGCACCAGGGGGCCACCATCGGCTCGCCGGAGCGGCTGCTCGACCCCGCCGCGCCAATGGCCTTCGTGCTGGCCCTGGTCGGCATGCTGGCCGCCTTCACCGCTGCCTGGGCCTGGCTGATGATCCGCCGATACCAGCTGGCCCGCCTGGAGACCGCGCTCGAGGAGGAGGCTCGGCTGGCCGTCATCCGCCGCCGGTCGGGCGCCGATGCCTGGAGCGCCGAGCCCGCGGGATCGGAGGCGGGCCGATGAGCGACGTCGGCTTCGTGGCCGCCGCCTACGTGGTGATCCTGGGCGGCCTGGGCGTGTACGCCGGGCTGCTCCGGCTGCGCCTGCGGCGGGCCCGGGCGGAGTGGGACGCGCGACGGGGATCGCCCGAGGCCGAATGACCTCCGCGCCGCAGTACGTCCCGGCGCGCCCCCGCCGCCGGCGCTGGGGGCTCCTCCTCGGCGTGGCCGTGATCGGCGCCGTGGTCGCCTACCTCGCCTTCAGCAGCGTGGGCAGCGCCTTCGTCTACTACCGCACCCCGACCGAGCTGCTGGCGCTCGGGAACGAGGCGGTGGGGCGCACCGTGCGGCTGGGCGGTCTGGTCGAGCCGGGGAGCATGGAGGGGACCGGCACCGACCTGTCCTTCGTGCTGACGGACGGGGAGACGCAGGTTCAGGTGCATACCGCGGTCGCGACGCCGGCGCTGCTGAGCGAGGGGATCGGCGCCGTCGTCGAGGGGCGGCTCGGCCCCGACGGCGTCTTCGAGGCGGAGAACGTGATCGTGAAGCACGACGAGAACTACTCCGCGCCCTCGCCCGGCGAGCTGCCGCCATACCGCTCCTTCGACCCGGGGGACGGCTGAGCGGTGCTCCCGGTCCTCGGACACGCCTCGATCGTGCTGGGGCTGGCGGTGAGCCTCTTCGCGCTCGCCGCCTTCCTGCTGGGCGCGCTGGGCCGTGACCGTGGCCTGGTGCGGATCGGCCGCCGGGCGGTGGCGGTCAGCTTCGCCCTCGCGGCCCTGGCATCGGCCGCCATGGTCGTATCGCTGCTGGCCCACGACTTCAGCGTGCTGTACGTGGCGCGCAACAACGCCACCACCACCCCGCCCTTCATCAGCGTCATCAGCCTGTGGGCGGCGCTGGAGGGCTCGATCCTGTTCTGGACCCTCCTCGCCACCGGCTGGGCGGTGCTGGTGCTGTACCGGCTGCGTGGCCGCCATCCCGCGCTGGAGCCGTGGGCGGGCGCGACCCTGGCCGGCATCGGCGCCTTCTTCTTCGCGGTCATGACCTGGCCCAGCAACCCGTTCACCCGCATCTTCCCGGTCGCGGCGGAGGGGCCGGGTCCGAACGCGCTGCTCCAGAACCACCCCTTCATGGCGCTCCACCCGCCGCTGCTGTACCTGGGCTACACGGGCCTCGCCGTGCCGTTCGCCTTCGCGGTCGCCGCGCTCGTCACCCGGCGCACCCGCGGCGAGTGGCTGGGGATCGTGCGGCGCTGGACCCTGCTGCCGTGGACCTTCCTGACCCTGGGCATCGTGGCCGGCGCGTGGTGGAGCTACGAGGTGCTGGGCTGGGGCGGCTACTGGGCCTGGGACCCGGTCGAGAACGCGGCCCTGCTGCCATGGCTGACCGCCACCGCCTTCCTCCACTCGTCGATCGTCGCCGAGCGGCGGGGCGGGCTGCGCATCTGGACCCTGCTGCTGGTGGTGCTCACCTTCA
>CAYXZN010000285.1:0-2331 GCA_964469325.1 uncultured Steroidobacteraceae bacterium | reverse complement strand
ACGTGCTGACCTTCCGCTCACAGGCCCAGGGCCGCGTCGACCTGCGTGTCGTCGTCAGCCACCAGGACGGCACGTCGGAGGTCAGCCGGCGGGTGTCCATGCCGTCTCCCCCCGTGGTGCCGTTCGCGCCCGGCATCCTGTCCTCGCCCTGGATCCTCGGGCTGGGCCTGTTCCTGCTGTTCGCCGCCCTCGCGCTGCTGCTGCTGTCGGTGCTGTGGCCCGGAGAGGTCCGGTCCGTGCTGGCCCGGCACCGGGCGCGCCGCGGCGACCCGTCCGCCATCCCCGGAATGGCGTCCCTCGCGAACCGGGCAACCCTCGTGGTCGAGCGCAACCTCGAGCGCCGAGGCTGGACGCCGTCCCTGAACGCCAGCCTGGAGCGGGCCGGTCTGGCGCTGCGCTCGGGCGAGTTCGTGCTCCTCGCCGGCTGTGCCGCGATCACCGCGTTCGCCGTCGGGATGCTGGTCGGCGGCGTGCTGTTGGGGCTCGTGCTCGCCGCGGTCGTGGCCCTGTTGGCCGTCTTCGGGTTGAAGGTGCTCGGCGCACGGCGCCGCGCGAAGTTCGCCGACCAGCTCGGCGAGAGCCTCCAGCTCATGTCCGGCAGCCTGCGCGCCGGCTACAGCCTGCTGCAGGCGGTCGACGCGGTCGCCCGCGAGGCCGACTCCCCCACCGCCGAGGAGTACCGCCGGATCGTCGTGGAGACCCGCCTGGGGCGCGAGCTCGACGACGCCCTGGCCGCGATGGACCGCCGCGTCGGCACCGAGGACTTCCAGTGGGTCGTGCAGGCGATCAACATCCACCGGGAGGTCGGCGGCGACCTCGCCGAGGTGCTCGACACCGTCGCCGCCACCATCCGCGAGCGCAACCAGATCCGCCGCCAGGTCCAGGCGCTGTCCGCCGAGGGCAAGCTGTCCGCGGTCGTGCTCTACGTCCTGCCGTTCGGTGTCGCCGGGTTCGTGGCCCTCACCAACCCCTCGTACCTGTCCGTGCTCGTCACCGAACCGATCGGCTGGGCCATGCTCAGCGTGGGCGCCCTCCTCATGGCGGTCGGCGGGCTGTGGCTGCGCAAAGTCGTCCGGATCCAGTTCTAGGAGCCATCTCATGCCGATCACGGTCCTCCTGGCCGCCGCGGCGGTCGCCGGCTCCCTACCCCTGCTGTGGTGGGCCATCGCCGGCACCCGCGACACCGCACGCGGCGCGGTCGCGCGCAACCTGGCGGGCAGCCTCGGGTTCACCGACCTGCGCCAGGCCGCCCTCCTGCGGGGCGCCAGCGAGCGCGCGGTCCGCCCCGCGATGCAGTCCCTCGCCGAGCGCAGCCGTCGCCTCACCCCCGCGGGCTGGATCGCCTCTCTCGAGCGCCGCCTCGCCCTGGCCGGCCGGCCGCCGGCGTGGCCGCTGGAGCGGGTGCTGGTCGTGAAGCTGCTGCTGGGCGCGGCCGGGGTCGGCTTCGGCGTCTTCATCTTCACCACCAACCCCTCCACCCGCTGGTTCCTCGGCGCGGTGGCTGCCGCCGCCCTGGCCTACTTCACCCCCGACCTGCTCCTGTACAGCAAGGGCACCGAGCGGCAGAAGGCCATCCAGCTGAAGCTGCCCGACACCCTCGACCAGATGACGATCTGCGTGGAGGCGGGCCTGGGCTTCGAGGCCGCGATGGCCCGCGCCGGCCGCACGGGTCAGGGACCGCTGGCGGAGGAGCTCGTCCGCACCCTCCAGGAGATGCAGGTGGGCGTGAAGCGCACCCAGGCGCTGCGCAACTTCGCCGACCGCACCAACGTGCCCGACCTGCGTCACTTCGTGCTCGCCGTCATCCAGGCGGAGTCCTACGGCGTGGCGATCGCCGACGTGCTGCGCACCCAGTCCGCCGAGCAGCGCGTGAAGCGCCGCCAGCGCGCCGAGGAGAAGGCCATGAAGATCCCGGTGAAGGTCATCTTCCCGCTGATCTTCTGCATCCTGCCCACCCTGTTCATCGTCATCATGGGCCCCGCCGTCATCAACATCTCCCGCACCTTGTTCGGTAGCGGAGGGGCGCTGCAGTGACCCCGCCGCGCACCGTCGCCGCCGCCCTCGACGAGCTCGCCGCCGGCCAGCCTGGCGTGCGGGTCCGGCCGATGACCCCGTTCCCGACGGGGTTCTCCCCGCTCGACGAGGTCCTCGAAGGGGGCCTGCGCGCCCACGACCTCGCGCTGCTCGGCGGGGTGCCGGGGGTGGGGAAAACCATCGCGGCGCTGCAGATGGCGCGCAACATGGCCGCCGCCGGCAACACCGCGATCTACGCCTGCTACGAGCACGACGAAGCCGAACTCCTCGCCCGGCTGCTCTTGCTGGAGCTGGGTG
>CAYXZN010000284.1:0-2332 GCA_964469325.1 uncultured Steroidobacteraceae bacterium | reverse complement strand
AGCACGACGCGGTCCGCGACGTGTTCGTCGTTCCGGGTGGCTGCATGCTGGTCCGAGCGGACCTCTTCGCCGCCATCGGCGGGTTCGACGAGGGGATCGACCTGCTCAACGACGATCTCAACCTGTGTTGGCGGGCCCACGTGGCCGGCGCCAGGGTCGTGGTCGCGCCGGACGCCGTCGTGGGGCACCTCGAGGCGCTCGGCGAGCGGCTGCCGGTGGAGCAGCGGCGCGAGCGGCTGATGCGGCACCGCATCCGCACGATGCTCTCCTGCTACTCGCGCTGGCACCTCGCGCGCGTCCTGCCGCAGGCGCTGGTGACCGCGGTGCTCGAGGTCCTGTACTCCCTGCTGGTCGGACGGCGGGGCCAGGCCGGTGACGTGATCCGCGCCTGGCGCTGGAACTGGCGTCGCCGCGACGAGATCCGAGCGTGGCGGGCTCGCGTCGACCAGACCCGTTCGGTTCCCGATGCCGAGATCCGCCGCTTCCAGACCCGTGGCAGCGCGCGGCTCACCGCCTTCCTGCGTGGCCACACCGGCCGGGGCGGGAGCCGGTCCGAGCGGGTGCAGGCCGGCTGGCGCGACCTGGTCGGTGCCTGGCGGCGCGGCGAGCTGCGTTGGCCCCTCGCGGCGTGGCTCGTGACGGTGCTCATCGTGGGCTTCGGGAGCCGCCACCTGCTGCGGGACCCGATCGCGGTCGTGGGCGGATTCCTGCCGTTCGACCTGGGCCCCGGTGATCTGCTGGACCAGTACCTCTCGGGCTGGCGCAGCGTGGGCCTCGGCTCCGCGTCGCCCGCGCCCACGGCGTTCGGCCTGCTGTCCCTTCTCGGAGGTCTGTTCCTCGGCGCCATGGGCACGCTGCGGTGGGTGCTGCTGCTGGGGTCGCTGCTGCTCGGTCTCGTGGGCGGCTACCGCCTCCTCCACCCCACGGGGTCGCGCCGGGCCCAGGCGGTGTCCCTCGTGGTCTACGGCGCGGTGCCTCTCGGCTACGACGCCATCGCCGACGCTCGCTGGGGGTCGCTCACCGTCTACGCCGCCACGCCGTGGCTGCTCGCCCAGCTGGCCCGGGCGTCGGGGTGGGCGCCCTTCGGTCCGGTGGGCGGCGCGCCCGGCAAGGGCATCCGGTCGCACAAGGCCGTGGCCCGCACCGCCTCCCTCGGTCTGCTCGTCGCGCTGGTCGCGGCCGTGGAACCGGCGGTGGTCCCGCTCACGGTCATCGTGGCCGCGGCGCTCGTGCTCGGCTCCCTGGCGGCGGGCACCGTCCGGGGTTCCGCTCGCGTGGTCGCCGCCGGCGTCGGCGCCGCGCTCGTCGCCGTCGTCCTCCACGTGCCGTGGACCCTCGACTTCTTCCTGCCGGGGGCCACCTGGCAGCAGGTGGTCGGACGCACCGGCATCGACGTCGAACGGGATCTCGCCGAGCTGCTCCGCTTCCACGTCGGTCCCGTCGGGGGCACGGCGCTGGTCTTCGGGCTGCCCGTCGCTGCCGCCCTCTCGCTGCTCATCGGGCGGGAGTGGCGCTTCGAGTGGGCGGTGCGTGCATGGGTGCTGTTCCTCTCGCTGGTCGGTCTCACGTGGGCGGGTGGTCACGGCTGGTCGCCCCTCGCCATGGCCCCGGCGGAGACGATGCTGGCGCCGGCGGCGGCCGGGCTGGCCATGGCCGCCGGCCTCGGCGTGGTGGCCTTCGAGGTCGACCTGCGCGCCTACGGGTTCGGCTGGCGTCAGCTCGCGGCGGCGGTGGCCGGCGTCGCCCTCCTCATCGGCGCGGTTCCGACGATGCTGGACGCCGGAGACGGGCGGTGGTACTTGCCCTCCGGCGGGCTCGAGAAGACCTTCGCCTTCCTGGAGGACGAACCTCCCGGCTATCGCGTCCTGTGGATCGGCGATCCCGACGTGATGCCGCTGCCGGGGCAGTCCCTCGACCTCGACGGCGACGGCCCCGCGACCGACACCGACGCCGACGGCGGACCCGTGTACGCCACGAGCGACGACGGGCTCCCGTCGCTCACCGACGGTTGGGTGGGGCCCGCCGCCGGCTCCACCGAGCTCATCGAGGACGCTCTGCGCCTCGCCGTCCGTGGCGAGACCAGCCGGGTGGGCCGCCTCCTCGCCCCGATGGCGGTCCGCTACATCGTGCTGCCCACCGCGGCGGCGCCCGAGCCCCTCGGCGGCGTGCACCGTCCGGCGCCGCTCGCCGTCATCGACGCCCTGGCCGACCAGCTCGACCTGGCGGGGATCGCAGTCAACCCCGCGTACGTCGTCTACCGCAACGACGCCGCCCTGCCGGCCAGGGCGGTCGTTCCGCCCACCGCCGGCGGCGGGCCGACCTTCGAGACCGC
>CAYXZN010000283.1:0-2334 GCA_964469325.1 uncultured Steroidobacteraceae bacterium | reverse complement strand
TCTCGACCTCCGGATCATCCGGGTCGGTCGGCGGGGCCGGCTTCTCGCAGCCGATCTTCGGGTCGAAGTCGTCGGGCCGCGGCTCGTCATCGGGGTTGGCCGCGTTGGCGGCGATGCAGGACGTCCAGGCCAGGATCGCCTCCGCATGGGCTCGGGCCGCCGCTGCGCGCGCCGCGGCCTTGGCCGTGTTCGCCTCGACCTGCTCGGTCACCCAGTCGGGCGGACCGATCTCGGTCGGCGGGACTCCGTCGGGGGGACCGACGTCGTCAGGTGGGCCCTGCTCGGTCTCCACCTCCTCCTCGTCGTGCTCGTTGAGGAGCGCCGTATCGGCGGCGTTGAACGGATCCACCACGGTGAAGCCGGCGACGGCGGTCGCGGCGAACAGGACGGCGATGGTGGCTGCCAGAAGCGACTTGATCATGCAGGATGAACTCCCTACCGGAGAGAGCTGGTCACCACGATAAACGCCGTCGATGGTCAGGTTACGCCGTGCGCCTAGCATCGGTGCGTGCCCGAAGGCGACACGATCCATCGCACCGCTGCCTCGCTATCGGCCTCGCTGGTGGGACAGAAGGTGCTGGCGGCGCGTACGCGGGCGGGACCGGGGTTGCCGCGGGTGCCATCGGCGCATCGGCTGGTGGGCCGGAGCGTTCTCGGGGTCGAGGCGCGCGGGAAGCACCTGCTGGTCCGATTCGAGGGCGGCCTGGTGCTCCATTCCCATCTCGGGATGCATGGGTCGTGGCACCGCTACCCGGCCGGCGCCCCGTGGCGACTGCCGGAGTCCCAGGCGCGCGTGGTGCTGGAGGTGCCGGGGGCGGTGGCGGTCGCGTTCCGGGTGGCGACGCTGGAGCTGCTGTCCGAGCGCGAGCTGTCCGCGCATCCGCAGCTGGGCCGGCTGGGACCCGACCTCGCCGCCGGCGAGTTCGACCTGCACGCCGCTGTCGACCGTCTTGGCGCCGATCCGGAGCCGCCGATCGGCGAGGCGCTGCTCGACCAGCGGCTGGTGGCAGGGATCGGCAACGTGTACCGCTCGGAGGTCCTCTTCCTGGAAGGCGTCTCGCCGTTCGCGCCGGTCGGGGAGCTCGATCCTGCCGTGCTGCAGAGGATCGTGGCGCGGGCGCGCGGGCTTCTCCGGACAAACCTGGCCGGCGGGGCGCGCTCGACCACCGGGCGCCGATTCCCGGGTTCGCGGCTGTGGGTCTACCGGCGTGCCGGGCGTCAATGTCGCCGATGCGGGACGCTCATCACCGCTCGACGCGTTGGCGAGCACGCACGGGTCGTCTACTGGTGCCCCACCTGCCAGCCGGTCGTACCGCCGACCTGAGGGGCAGCGGACGATAACCGGCCGGTAAGCCGGTGGTAAGCGGCCGAAGCCAGTATTCGTCGGCGGTGAGAGACCTCGAGCTTGGCAGGCTCGTACGGGCGCTGCGCCGTCGCCGCGGCTGGCGCCAGGGCGACTGTGCGGACCGCGCCGGGGTGCATCGGTCCACCTGGTCAAACCTCGAGCGCGGGCGGCTGGGGCAGATGGCGGTAGAGACGGTGCGGCGATGCCTGTCGGTGCTCGAGTCACTTAAGGCGACGTCCATTCGCGCACCGCGTGTCGAGCACCACCGAGGTGCGAAACGTGAATGGAGGTCGCAGACCGGCGGTCGGGGTCGTCGGCGGACCCGTGAGCGGCGGCCCGGAGCGGAGCGCCCAGAGAGGAGCGGGTCTAAGCGTCGATGCGGTGGATCTGCGCCCCCAGCGCGACGAGCTTGCCCTCGATCTGCTCGTAGCCGCGATCCACGTGCTCGACGCCGCTGATCACGCTGGTCGAGTCGCCGGCCAGGGCGGCGACCACCAGGGTCGCCCCGGCGCGCAGGTCGGTGATCGTCACCTCCCGGCCGTGGAGCGGGGTCGGCCCGGCGATCCGCGCCCGTCGCTCGTCGCAGACCTCGATCAGCGCGCCCATCTTGCACAGCTCGACGACGTAGTCGAGGCGGTCCTCGTAGATCGTCTCGTGGATGTTGCTCACGCCATCGGCCTGCGTCATGAGGACGGCAGTGGGTGCCTGGAGGTCGGTGGCGAAGCCGGGGTAGGGAGCGGTCTCGACATCGACCGGGCGATAGCCATCGGCGCCGCGCACGCGCAGACGGCCGCCGCCGGGGCCGCTGCCGGCAGCGTCGCCGGGGATGGCCTCGTACGGCACCCCCATCCGGTCGAGCACCTCGAGGAAGGCGCCAAGGTGCTCCGGCGCGACCCCTTCGACGGTGATGTCCCCTCCGGTGACGGCCGCGGCGATGGCGAAGGTGCCCGCCTCCAGCCGGTCGCCGAGGACGGTGTGGTCGGCGCCGT
>CAYXZN010000282.1:0-2354 GCA_964469325.1 uncultured Steroidobacteraceae bacterium | reverse complement strand
GGCCACCTCATGGACCATACCTACCGCGGCTTCAACGACCCGATCACGATCGAGCGGCCGCAGCGCTAGCTACATGGATGCAAGTGGAAGGAGCCGCCTAGGGTGAATGAGCTGGGTATGGCCCCGATGGCAAAGGATCCCCGATGCGGAATGGACGTGGACCCGCGCGCCGCTGCTGACAAAGACCTCGTCGTCGACTACAAGGAAAGGGCGTACTACTTCTGCGGGAAGGGTTGCCTTCTCGACTTCCGCGACGATCCGGGAAAGTTCTTCGATCCGAGCTATGTGCCCCACATGGAGCCAGCGCCCTCGCGATGTCCGCGTGAACTCCTCCTAGCCTAGAGCCGGCGCGGCACCAGAAACGGCGTCTGTTGGGGCGCGGGTCCGGTACCCCATCCGGATGAGGAGCATCAGCGAGGGCTCGACGTTCGGGACCGGTGGCCGGAACCGCAATGGGCCGGCCACCGGTGGCAGCGTGCCGCTCAGTTTCAGGAGCCCCCCGAGGAGCTCGGGCGCGCAACCAGTGCTGCGCTCCGAGCTACGCGCCATGGGTCCACTGCCGGCCGCGGTCGACGAGGTGCTGGAGCTCTTCGGCCGACATCGGCTCCTGACCTTCGACCGCGATCCGGTCAGCCGGGGGCCGACCGTGGAGCTCGCCCACGAGTCCCTCCTCCACGAGTGGCCCCGACTGGCGGGCTGGATCCGCGATGCGCAGGCCGACCTGAGCCTCCGTAGCAGGATCGCCACAGCCGCCACCGAGTGGGAACGCGGCGGCCAGGACCCGGGCGAGCTGCTCGCCGGACGTCGCCTCGCCGAAGTCGAGGCTTGGCAGGGGTCGACCGACCTCGCGCTGTCCGACCTCGAGACCAGGTTCATCGCCGCCAGCTCGCGCCAGGCATCGGCCGACCTGCACGCCCGACGGCGCAGGCGCGGGGATCGCTGCCGCTTCCGCCGCGGGCTGACCTAGTCGTTGACGCTCGTATCCGGAAGACCCGGCGAGGGCGAGAGGACCGGCGCCACGCTGGCGGGAGCCGATGGCGCTGGTGTCGGCGTCGCGGTAGGCGTAGCTGACGGGGTCGGCGTCGGCGTCGGCGTCCCGACCGGTGCGCACACGCTCCGGGTAATGACATTGGTGTCTAAGGTGACCGCGCCGTTGCGTGCCAGCGCTCGGCCGTCCTCGATGGTCGCGCCGGTGTTGAGGGTGATCGACGTCAGGGCCAGGATGTTGCCCCGGAAGGCGGTGCTCGTGCCGAGCGTGGCTGAGCTGCCGACCTGCCAGAAGACGTTGCAGGCATCGGCGCTGTTGACGAGGCTGACACTGCTGGCCGATGCCGTGGTCAGCGTGCTCCCGATCTGGACGATGAAGACGGCATCCGGATCCCCCTGGGCGTCGAACGTGACCGTTCCGGTCAGCTGCGCCGAGGTCGAGAAGAAATAGGTGCCATCGGTCAGCGTGAGGCCACCGAGATCGGTACCGGTGAGGTCCTGGGTGGGGGCGCGACCAGCCGCATCGTCATAGGCGATGGTCAGGTCCGCCTGAGCCTGCGCGGCAGCGGCGTCGGCGGCGTGGGTCGTCCCGTTCACGATCCCGGGCGGAAAGCCGGTGATCGCTGAACCAGGACTCACGCCAAGGTCGCCGTTCACCACACTCGCGCCGGTGTTGGTGACCGTCGTGCCGGCCAGCACGGCAAAGCTATCGGCCGTCCCGAGGCCCACCGGCGCATGAGCCGCCCGCGCGATCGAGCCGGCCATCAACGTAGCCGTCAGCAGCGTGAGGACCAACAGGCCCGGGAACAGGAGGGAGAGCGGGCGACGCATGGCGACACCTGTAAGGGTCGGGCGTCGTGACCGGTGGACAGCCGCGTGGGGCCCGGACACTGACGATGGCGAAGGATCTGCCGAAGTCAACAGGACCTTCGGCCACGAGCGCCACGGCAACCAGGCACCCGCGTAGCATGTTGAGGCGCAGGGAGTCAGGTGGATGGTGTACGTGTGGCTGGGCGGGGTGGGTCTGGGGCTGGTGGCCGGGGGCGCCGTGCTCACCGACCTGCCGCTCCTGGTCAAGCTCCTGATCGGGCTGGCGGTCGTAGTGGTGGGTATCCTGGGCCCGTTCGGCAGCGTGCTGCTCGCGGGCCTCCTCCTCAGTGCCGGTCTGTTGACCTTCCTCGTTCTCCTGCTCACCGCCGAGCCGGCGGCGGTCAGCTCTTCGCTGGGGGTGGCCACCCTGCTCATCGCCAGTGGCGTGGCGTTCAGTGTCCGCGAGCTGTTCCGCGATCGCCGGGGCGCGAAGGGCAGGGGTACCGCGGCGAGCACCGACCGCACCGACCGCCACGACTAGCCGGCCAGGCCCATGG
>CAYXZN010000281.1:0-2406 GCA_964469325.1 uncultured Steroidobacteraceae bacterium | reverse complement strand
CGAGGTCGATCGCCTTGTCGGGCAGGAAGCGCTCGGTGATGTAGCGGTTCGACAGCACCGCGGCGGCCACCAGGGCGGAGTCGGTGATGCGCACCCCGTGGTGCAGCTCGTACCGCTCGCGCAGGCCGCGCAGGATGCTGATCGTGTCCTCGACGTCGGGCTGGTCGACGATGATCGGCTGGAAGCGCCGCTCCAGCGCGGCGTCCTTCTCGATGTGCTTGCGGTACTCGTCGAGGGTGGTGGCGCCGATGGCGTGCAGCTCGCCACGCGCCAGCATCGGCTTGAGCAGGTTGGAGGCGTCCATGGCCCCCTCCGCCGCGCCGGCGCCGACCACGGTGTGCAGCTCGTCGATGAACAGGATCACCTGGCCCTCGGAGGCCGATATCTCCTTCAGCACGGCCTTGAGCCGCTCCTCGAACTCGCCGCGGTACTTGGCTCCCGCCACCAGCGCGCCCAGGTCGAGGGCCACCACCCGCTTGTCGCGCAGCCCCTCCGGCACGTCGCCGCGGACGATGCGCTGGGCGAGCCCCTCGACGATGGCCGTCTTGCCCACGCCCGGCTCGCCGATCAGGACCGGGTTGTTCTTCGTGCGCCGGCTGAGCACCTGGATCACCCGCCGGACCTCCTCGTCGCGCCCGATCACCGGGTCGAGGATGCCGCGGCGGGCCGCGTCGGTGAGGTCGCGGCCGTACTTCTCGAGCGACTCGTAGATCGCCTCCGGGTTCTGTGTCGTCACGCGCTGTGATCCTCGAATCTGGGTCAGGGCCTCGAGCACCGCGGCCTCGTCGACGCCCAGCTCACGCAGCACGCGCTGGGCCGCACTGCCGCCTCGGTCCTCGAGGATGGCGAGCAGCAGGTGCTCGGTGCTGACGTAGTCGTCCTTCATCCGCTCGGCGATCGGGTGCGAGTCCGACAGGACCCGCCGCGCCTCGTCGGAGAGGGTCAGCTGGGCCCCGCCCGAGACGGTGGGCAGCTTCGCCAGCTCGCCGCGCAGCCGCTCGGCAAGCCGTGCCGGAGAGTGCCCCAGCCGCTCGACCACGGCCGGCACCACGCCCTCGGGCTGCTCGACCAGGCGCAGCAGGATGTGCGCGGCCTCCAGCTGCGGGTGGCCGGAGTCCTCGGCCAGCTGCTGCGCCTCGACGATCGCCTCCTGGGCGCGCTGGGTGAAACGCTCGATCCGCATCAGTGCACCCCCGTCCGCTCAGGCGGCCGCGGGTCGGGCTGCGGGTGGCGGTCCGCGAACTCCTCGAGCTCGCGCCGCGCGTCCTCGTCCAGCTCGGGCAGCACCACCCATGCGCGCACGACCAGGTCGCCCTTCTCGGCGGGCCGTCCGGGACGGGGCAGGCCGCGGCCCCGCAGACGGATCTCCTGCCCGTTCTGGGTGTTCGGCCGGATGCGCAGCTTCACCGATCCGGTCGGCGTGGGGACCGGCACCTCGCCGCCCAGCAGCGCCTCGGCGAGAGTGATCGGCACCTCGGTCACCAGGTCGCCGTTGCGCCGCGTGAAGCGCGGATCGGGTCGCACCCGGACGGTGATGTACAGATCGCTGGCGCCCCCCTCGCCGCGCATCCCGCCGCCGGCCAGCTTGATGCGCTGCCCGTCCTTCACGCCCGGCGGGATCTTCACCTGGAGGCGGCGCCCGTCGACGTCCACCATCCGCTCGGCACCGCGGGCCACCTCGGCCAGCGTCACCTCCGCCTCCGCCGCCACGTCCGGCGCGCCACGCGGCTGCACGCGCGCCTGGCGGCGCGTGCCTCCGCCTCCGCCCAGGTCGAACTCGAAGACCTGCTCTCGCCCCCCGGTCCCGAAGGGGCCGGCATCGGCGCCCACCCCGCCGAAGCCGCCGAAGCCGGCGCCCTCGCCGAAGAAGGTGCGGAAGAAGTCGCTGAAGCCTCCGAGATCCTCCGGACTCACCCGGCGGTAGCTGAAGCGCGTCCCGCCCGGTCCGGCGCCCGAGAAGGCGCCGCCCCACTCGCCGGCACCCGCGCCGGCCTGGTCTCCGTACTGCTGGTACGCCTGCCAGTTGGCGCCCAGCTCGTCGTAGCGCTTGCGCTTCTCCGGGTCGGAGAGGACCGCGTGCGCCTCGTTGACGTCCTTGAACCGCTTCTCAGCGGTCCTGTCGTCGGGCTTGCGGTCCGGATGCAGCTCGCGCGCGAGACGGCGATAGGCCTTCTTGACGTCGGCCTTGCTCGCCGTCTTGGGCACGCCCAGGATCTGGTAGTAGTCCTTGTACTCCATCCGTCACGCACATGGCCTCAGGCGGTGCCGGCCGGTGGCTGGTCGCTCGGCCGGCGGACCTCGGGCCGCGCCGCGACCGGTGCCTCCTGCTTCTCGCGGCGCGGCCGCCGGCCGCGGCGCACCACGTTCTTCTGCCGCGCGTCGCGCTCCGCCTTGATCCGGGCCGCC
>CAYXZN010000280.1:0-2408 GCA_964469325.1 uncultured Steroidobacteraceae bacterium | reverse complement strand
CGAGGGGGGTCAGGAGCCGACCTGCGGGACACCGGCTTCGAGCTGCGGTTGGGACCGGTTGGCGTGCTCCGCCTCCTCGGGCGCCTCGCCCGTCGCGCCGCCGGACGGCAGGGCGCGCAGCGCCAGCCCGGCCAGCAGGACCGCCACCACCGCGCCCACCAGCGCGGTCAGCTGCATCCCGTCGACGAAGGCCGCGTGAGCGACCGACAGCAGCGCGTCGCCGAGCCCGGCGGGCAGCTCTCGCGCGACCGATACCGCTCCACCCAGCGTGTCGCGGGCGGCCGCGGCCGCCTCCGCCGGCACGCCCGTCGGCAGCTCGCCGGTCAGCCGGCCCCGGTAGATGGCGACCCCGATGCTCCCCAGCACCGCGATCCCCAGCGCGCCGCCCAGCTCCGACGCGGTCTCGCTGATTCCCGACGCCGCCCCGGCCCGCTCCGGCGAAGCCGACCCGACGATCAGCTCCGTCGTCAGCCCGAAGACCGGCGCCAGGCCGATTGAGATCACCACCGACGCGGCGATCAGCAACGGCAGGCCGCCGCTCGTATCGACCTGGGTGAGCATCAGCAGCCCCACCGCCGCGACCGCCAGGCCCCCGCCGATCATCCGGTGCGGCGGGATCCGCGACACGAGCCGCGGCGCGAGCTGCGAGCCGACGATGAACCCGAATGCGGACGGCAGCGACCAGAACCCCGCCTCGAGCGGCGAGAGGCCGACCACCAGCTGGAGGTACTGGGCGACGTACAGGAAGTAGCCGACCATCACGAAGATCGACAGGAAGTTCACGACCAGCGCCACGTTGAAGGCGCGGACGGCGAAGAGGCTCACGTCGATCATCGGATCGGCGAGGCGTCGCTGGCGTCGCACCCACGCCAGGCCCAGGGCGAGCCCGGCCAGCACGGCCAGCATCGGTGCCACGCCAAAGCCGTCCTGGGCCACCTGCTTGAGGCCGAAGATGACGGCCAGCACGGCGCCAACCGCCATCGCCGCGCTGAGCGGGTCGAGGCGCCCGGCGTTCGGGTCGCGGTACTCGGGCAGGACGCGCGGGCCCAGCAGCAGCAGGGCGGCCATCACCGGCAGGGCCAGCAGGAAGACCGATCCCCACCAGAAGGCCTCCAGCAGCAGCCCGCCGATGACCGGCCCGACCGCGCTCCCGGCCGAGAACGAGCCGATCCAGACGCCGATGGCGATCCGACGCTCTCCCGGATCGGTGAACATGTGGAAGATCAGCGACAGGGTCCCCGGCGCGAGCGTCGCGCCGGCCACGCCGAGGAGTGCGCGGCTGGCGATCAGCATCTCCGCGCTGGTCGAGAAGGCGGCCATCACCGAGACGGCGCCGAAGGCGGCCGCGCCGAGCAGCAGCAGCCGTCGCCGGCCGATCCGGTCGCCGAGCGTCCCCATGGTGACGAGCGCCCCGGCCACCATGAAGCCGTAGATGTCGATGATCCAGAGCAGCTGGGCGCTGCTCGGCTGCAGGTCGGCGCTGAGCCTCGGCACCGCCAGGTGCAGCACGGTCAGGTCCATCACGTAGAGCAGGCAGGCGAGGGCGAGGACGGCGAGGCCGATCCACTCGCGCGCGGTCGCCCTGGCGGGAGTGGCCGTCGAAGGGAGGTTCGTCACGGTGCGGATGCTCTGCTGCGGCTTGGTTGGCTGCCCATCAAGACCCGGCCGGGGCGCGGATCTAATCGGTGGCGACCATCGATCGCCAGCGAGCCGGCGGTCACTCCCGTTCGACGACGAGCGTCAGCCCGTCCCGGCCGCGGACCCGCACCCGCTCGTGTCGATCCGCGCCGGGGTCGCAGCGCGCCTGCCAGATCTCGCCGCCGACGCGGACCGTGCCCAGCGGACGGCACGGCTCCACCACCCGCCCGGATGTGCCGATGAGCGTCTCCACGCCCATCCGCGGCGGATGTCTCCGCGAACGACGCAGCCAGAACAGCGTCTCGACGATCTCCAGGCCGACGGCGGCGGCAACGACCGGGATGCCCCACGGGGCGGGGACGACGAAGACGGCCAGGAGGATGCCGATCACGATCAGCACCTCCGCATTCTCCCGCGCGGACCGATGAGTTGTCGCAGGCTGCGCCGTCCAAGCAGGTGACGGACCGCAGCCAGCTGGAGCTTTCCATGCAGACCATCAGGGACACCGACACGTTCTCGGCCGCGCTCCGCTCGCGGATCGCCGGCCGCGTCATCGGGCCCGACGACGCCGACTACGACCTGATGCGCGCCGTCATGGACGGCACGGTCGACGGGCGACCGGGCGCCATTGCCCTGGCCGCCGACGCCGACGACGTCGCCGCCGGGCGCGTACGTCAACTTCCTGGCCGATGAGGACGAGGAGCGCGTGCGCGCGGCGTATCCCGGTGCGACGTGGGACCGGCTCGCGGCGGTGAAGGCTCGCTACGACC
>CAYXZN010000279.1:0-2444 GCA_964469325.1 uncultured Steroidobacteraceae bacterium | reverse complement strand
CCTCTTGACCAGTACTGGGACGAACGCCGCCTCCTCGTCGAGCAGGTGGTCCCAGATCCTGAGGCATGAGGATGTCCGCGACGACTGGCTCCGACTCGCTGGCGCCCTGATCCGCTCGAGGGCCGATCTCACGTTTCGCCTGGCTGCGGCGTTACCTCCACGTGACCTCGCTCGCCTACACCCCCTCGACCTCTGAGGAGCGCGCCTTCCTTGGCGCCGATGCGACCTGGGACGGCCGATTCGTCGCTGCCGTCCGCACCACGGGCATCTTCTGCCGACCATCGTGCCGGGCCAGGAAGCCGCTCCCCGCCAACGTGGAGTACTTCCGCAACCCGGCCGAGGCGAGCGCCGCCGGCTACCGCGCCTGCCTCCGCTGCCACCCTGAACGCCAGACCGCGGTCACCTCGCGGACCTTCGACTCTCCCCTGGGACCGATGCTGGCCGCCGCCAGCGACGCGGGCATCTGCCTGCACGAGTTCACGGATCGGCCGATGCTCCCCGCCCAGCTGGCCGCGGTCCGCCGACGGATCGGGCCGCCCGGCGACGGCGACCACCCGCTGCTCGAGCAGCTGCGCCGGGAGCTCAACGAGTACTTCGCCGGCGAGCGCCGAGAGTTCGGCGTCCCGCTCGACGCGCCCGGCAGCGCCTTCCAGGAGCGCGTGTGGAGCGAGCTGCGAGAGATCCCCTACGGCGAGACGATCAGCTACCGGCAGCTCGCAGAGCGTGTCGGCGCCGCCCGCGCCCCGCGGGCCGTCGGCCGTGCCAACGGCGCGAACCGGCTGGCGATCGTCATTCCCTGCCACCGGGTGGTCACCGCCACCGGCAGGTTGGGCGGCTACGGCGGGGGCGTGGATCGCAAGGAGTGGCTCCTGCGCCTGGAGGCCGGGCAGAACTAGCGCGACAGCTCGTCGATCCAGGCTTCCAGGCGAGGCAGGTGCTCCTCCATGTGGTCGGGGCCGGCCTTGCGGAACCAGAACTCCGCCGGCGGCGTGACCTCCGGCAGCTCCGCCCAGGCCCGCATCAGCTCCGCGTGCGCCGATGCCGCCTGGAGGTGCACGGTGTTCAGCGGCACGTCGCGCATGGCGGCCAGGAAGCGCTCGTTCTCGGCGTCGATGTCGATCTCGCCCTCGCGGTACGTCCCGGCCGCGACCTGCCGCAGCATGTGGGCGCCGCGCGCCATCCACGTCCCGAGGTGGGCGATCGCGTCCTTGGCGGTCCAGCCCTCCTCGTAGTAGCCCGGCGCCTCGGCCATCTCCGGCGTGATCCGGGCCATCACGGCGTGCAGCCGATCCCAGAGGCGATGGTCGCTGATGAGCTGCTGCTCGTTCGTCACCCTGCCACCGTAGCAGTCCCGGCCAGCCCCAGCAGGCCGCGCGCGCCCAGCCGCTCCAGACGCGCAACCGCCTCGCCGTGAGCAGCGGCGTCGTCGAGGAGGCGTCCGCGCTCGAGCAGGCACAGCGCGTGGTCGAGCGGCAGGTCCAGCTCGCCCCAGCGACCGAGCGCGTCGTCGTAGAGCTCCCGCGCGTCGTCGGCCCGCCCCTCCAGCGCCTCGAGCCCCGCCCGCAGGCTGACGCGGCTGGCCTCCACTTCCCGACCGGCCACCGGCACCTCCGCCAGCGCGTCTACCGCCCGCCTCAGCGCCGATGGCTCATCCGACCAGAGCCTGGCACGAGCGGCCAGCGTCAGCGAGTGATGGCGCTCCTCGGGGAGAAGCCGGCCTGCTGCGCGCTGGGCGGCATCGGCGGCATCGGCGTATCTGCCGGACACGAAGGTGATCCAGGCCCGGGCGTGGTCGATCCCGGCCGCCAGCTGTGGATCGGTCTGCTCGTTCACCTCCAGTGCCTCCAGGTCGACCTCGGCGCCGCCCCCGGTCAGCGCGGCCAGGATGGCCCGCGTGACGGCGAAGTCGATGCGATGCGAGGCCGCCAGGCCTCCCGCCTCCTCCAGCTCGCGGATGGTCGCCAGCGCCCAGTCCCAGTCGCCGGTGCTGACCGCAACCGTGGTCGCCACGTCCGCGAACTGGAGCGCCCAGTCGCCGATCCCCATCTCGCTCGCCAGCTCCATCCCGGAACGCGCCGTTTGGAAGGTGGAGCCTGGATCGTCGGTGACCGTCAGCCAGGTCAGGTTGTTGCGGACCCGGAGCTCCGCGCCTAAGAGCCGATGCTCGACGGCGGTGTCCAGCGCCTGTCGCAGGTCGGCCAGTCCCGCCTCGCGGTCACCCACGTGGACCCGGGCTGTGCCCCGGGTGATGCGCGCGTCGACGGCCAGCGGGGTCAGGCCGCGCGACTCCGCCGCCGAGATCGTCCGCTCTGCCCACTCGATCGCCTCGCGATCCTGCCCCACGATCATCTGGGCCCGCGCCAGCTGCCCGGCCAGCTCCACGCCGGCCGGCTCGGCCCCCAGCGGGCCGAGAGCGGTGAGGCTGGCCTCGAGGTTCTCGAGCG
>CAYXZN010000278.1:0-2450 GCA_964469325.1 uncultured Steroidobacteraceae bacterium | reverse complement strand
ATCGAGACGATGCCGTGCAACTACAACCAGCGCCGGCTGGCCGAGCTGGTCAAGGAGGGGGTGCGCGCGGCAGGCGGCACGCCGATGGAGTTCAACACCATCAGCATCAGCGACGGCGTCTCGATGGGCACCGAGGGGATGAAGGCGTCGCTGGTCAGCCGCGAGGTGATCGCCGACTCGATCGAGCTCACCGCCCGCGGCCACCTGTTCGACGGCCTGGTCTGCCTGGTCGGGTGCGACAAGACGATCCCGGCGGCGGTCATGGCGCTTGCGCGCCTGGACCGGCCCGGCCTGGTGCTCTACAACGGCACCATCTACCCGGGCACCTACCGCGGGCGGCGCGACGCGACCATCGTCAGCGTCTTCGAGGCGGTGGGGGCGTTCCGGGCGGGGAAGATCAGCCTCGAGGAGCTGGTCGAGGTGGAGAACACGGCCTGCCCAGGCGCCGGCGCCTGCGGGGGCCAGTTCACGGCCAACACCATGGCCACCGCGCTCGAGTTCCTGGGGATCAGCCCCGGCGGTCTGAACGGCATCCCCGCCGAGGACCCGGCCAAGGAGGAGGCTGCCCGGCAGTGCGGCGAGCTGGTGATGGACCTGCTGCGCGCCGACCGGCGACCGGCCGGGATCATCGACGGGCGGGCGATCCGCAACGCGATCGCGGCCATCGCCGCCACCGGCGGCTCCACCAACGGCGTGCTCCACCTGCTGGCCATCGCCCACGAGCTGGGGCTCCCGCTGCGGATCGACGAGTTCGGGGAGATCGCCGAGCGGACGCCCATCGTCGCCGACCTGACCCCGGGCGGGCGCTACACCGCCTACGACCTGCACCGCGCCGGAGGGGTCGGCCTGGTCGCCCGCGAGCTGCTGAAGGGCGGGCTGATCGACGGCACCACCCCCAACGTCGACGGTCGCAGCCTGGCCGAGGTGGCGGCGGCGGCGGTCGAGACGCCCGGCCAGGATGTGGTCGTGCCGCTCGACCGGCCACTCAAGCCGGTGGGCGGACTGGCCGTCCTCCGCGGCTCGCTGGCACCCGACGGCTGCGTGGTCAAGCTGGCCGGCCACGAGCGCCGTCACCACCGCGGCCCGGCGCGCGTCTTCGACTCCGAGACCGCCTGCTTCGAGGCGGTCAAGGCGCAGCTCATCCGCCCCGGCGACGTGGTCGTCATCCGCTATGAAGGCCCGGTCGGCGGTCCGGGCATGCAGGAGATGTTGTCGGTGACCGCCGCGCTGGTCGGCGAGGGGCTGGGCGACGAGGTGGCGCTGCTCACCGACGGCCGCTTCAGCGGCGGGACCCACGGGCTGATGATCGGCCACGTCGCGCCCGAGGCGGCCCTGGGCGGCCCGATCGCCGCCATCGAGGAGGGCGATCCGATCGTGATCGACGTGGATGCCCGGCGCCTGGACCTCGACCTTCCGGCGGGAGAGGTGGCGCGACGGCTGGCAGTCTGGTCGCCGCCTCCGCCCCGCTACCGGGGCGGGGTGATGGCCAAGTACGCCGCGCTGGTCAGCTCCGCCTCTCGGGGAGCGGTCACCACCGGTGAACGGCTCGCCGTCGGGAGCGCCGCGAGCGTGGCGGCGGGTGGGGGTTGACACCGCTGCTAGCGTTCCGCCCATGTACGCGACCGGCCAGTCGGCCGTCCCGAGCATCCGTCCGGTGAGCACCGGTCTATCCGGCCTGCTCCTGGTACTCGGCATTCTTCGGCTCGTCGTCCTGATTGGATGGCGGGATGAAGGAGGCTCGACGGCCTAGTCGCGAACGACGAAGACGAGCAAGACCCGAATCCCGCCGGCCGACCAGCCAGGCGGGATTCGTCGTATGTGGAGGTAACCGAGGACCGAGATGGACGAGCACCGATGAGCGCGATGGCGGCCGCGCGGCCGCTCCCCGAGCCCACAGCAGCGGCCGATGCGGCGCCACGCATCGGCGCACGCGCGCTGTGCGAGGCGCTGGTGGCCAACGGGGCGGAGGTCATCTTCGGCTATCCGGGTGGGGCGGTCCTGCCGATCTACGACGTGCTGCGGGAGTTCCCGACGCGGCACGTCCTGGTCCGCCATGAGCAGGGGGCGGCGCACGCCGCCGACGGGTACAGCCGGGTGACCGGCGGCGTGGGGGTGGCCATGGCGACCTCCGGTCCCGGCGCCATCAACCTGGTCACGGGCCTGGCGACCGCGATGATGGACTCGGTGCCGATGCTGGCCATCACCGGCAACGTGCCCCGCGCGCTGCTGGGCCGCGACGCGTTCCAGGAGACCGACATCGTGGGCATCGCGCTGCCGGTGACCAAGCACGCCCGGGTGGTAATGGAGCCGGACGAGGTGCCGATGGCGATCGCCGAGGCGTTCGAGATCGCGCGCACCGGACGGCCGGGGCCCGTTCTGCTCGACTTCCCCAAGGACGTCCTCCAGCTCGACACCGCGGCGCCGCTGCCTGGCCCGCGAGAGCTGCGCCT
>CAYXZN010000277.1:0-2463 GCA_964469325.1 uncultured Steroidobacteraceae bacterium | reverse complement strand
CAGCCTTTGAATCACCCAAGAACCAAAGGCTACCATCCGCATCGGCAACCGGTCACCATGCTCGGCATGCAGCGAATGCCGGACTTCGGAATGCGGGATATCGTCATCATCGGTGGTGGGATCGCCGGTCTCACCGCCGCCTGGCGCCTGCGCCACCGGGACGGCATCGTGCTCGAGGCCTCCGATCGGGTCGGTGGCAGGATGCGCTCGGAGCGGCGGGGCGACTACTGGCTCAACTACGGCGCTCACCTGTTCCCGGCACCGGGATCGTTGGTCGACAGCGTCTCCACCGAGCTGGCCCTCGACACCGTCCCGGTGTGGGGCAGCATGATGGGGCTCGCCGTGGGCGAAACGAAGCTGACGTCGGGACCGGTCGAGTCGTACCCGTTTCGCCTCCCGCTGTCGGTCAGCGATCGTGTCGGCTTCGCCCTGCGCGGCCTGAAGGTCCAGCGTGCCGTCGCCGGCTACCACCGTGTCGCGAAGCCTCGACCCGGTGAGGCACCGGCCGAGACCCGCGCCCGGATCCTGGCGTACGAGGACGAGCGCACGTTCGGCGAGTTCCTCGGCTCTATGTCGCCGGACGTGGAGGCGATCTTCGCCTGTGCCTCCCATCGAGCCACGGCGGAGCTCGACGAGCTGTCGGCCGGTTGCGGGATCGGGCTCTTCGCTCTCGTGTGGGGCGGGAAGGGCTCGCTCATCGCCCGCAACATGGTCGGCGGCACCGGCCGGCTGCCGGAGGCAATCGCAGAGCGCCTGGGCGGGGATCGCGTCCGGGTCGATGCATCGGCAACGGCCATCCGCCAGGATGGTGACGGGCTGGCGGTGGAGTACCGCGACCCAGCGGGCGCGCGGCGGATTCGCAGCCGCCACGTCATCCTCGCCGCGCAGGCGCCGTTCGCCGCGGAGCTGGCACGGGACGTGGCTCCCGGCGCCGCCGCCGCGCTGGCCCAGATGCGCTACGGCACGTTCCTGAACGTGGCGGTGGTGACGAAGGAGCGCGGACCGATGCCGTGGGACGGCATCTACGCCATGGCCACGCCGGGTCGCGCGTTCGACATGTTCACGAACCAGGCGCACGCCCTGCGGCGGCATGGACCGCGTCGTCCCGGCGGCAGCCTCATGCTCTTCGCCGGCGGCCACGGCGCCGCCGATCTCGCCGCGAAGCCCGACGACGTGATCGTCGACCGCTTCGTGGATGACCTCGTCCGCCTGTTCCCCGAAGCAGCCGGCGTTGTGGAAGACGCATCGGTCCAGCGCTGGCCGCTCGGCAACGTGTTCGCGCAGCCGGGTCGCCGGCATCTCCAGCAACCGCTGGAGGGCGCGCTCGGCGCCGGCCGGAACCTGCACCTCGCGGGCGACTATTTCGCCGAGCTGGGCAACCTCGAGGCGGCAGCCCGCACCGGGGCCAGCGCCGCCGCACGCGTCGACGAGCTGCTGGGCTCCCGCAGCGCCACGCACCACGAACACCCAGTCAAGGAGATGGTCTCGTGAGCATGCCGTTCGAGGGAGTCCTGCCGGCCCTCATCACCCCGTTCACCGACGATGGGTCGGCCGTCGACACCGGAGCCCTGGCCGATGTGGTCGAGCGCTGCATCGCCGGCGGCGTCTCGGGTCTCGTCGCGACCGGCAGCACCGGTGAGTTCACCACGCTCAGCCATGACGAGCGCCGCCAGGTGATCGAGACGGTGGTGGTCGCAGCGGCCGGCCGGGTCCCCACGATCGCCGGGACCGGGACGCTGTCGACCGCGGAGACGATCGCCCTGAGCGTCCATGCGGAGGACGCGGGCGCCGCCGCCGTGATGATCGTACCGCCGTTCTACACGCCCCTGGGCTGGAACGAGCTTCTGGGCCATTACGCCGCGGTGGCCGACCGGATCTCGGTCCCGATCATGTACTACAACCTGCCTTCAGCCACGGGCATCACCCTGACGCCGGAGCGCCTGGCCGAGCTCAAGCGCGTCGCGGGGGTGACCAGCTTCAAGGACACCGGTGGCGACGCGATCGCGGCGACCGCGTTCTTCCAGTCCACCGAGGACCTTCCGACGCTGCTGAACGGCTACGACACCCTGACCTTCTCGGCGCTGGCCGCCGGAGTTCGCGGCGTGGTGTGGGGTGCGGCATCGTTCATCCCGGGGCCATGCGTGGAGCTCCACCGGCTGCTCATCGAGGACAACGACCTGGTGGCGGCGCGAGGGCTCTGGGCGCGCATCTGGCCGGTCTGCGACCTCCTCGAATCGGTCGACTACGCCGCGGGCGTGAAAGCGGCCTGTCGCCACGTCGGGATCTCCACAGGCCCGGTTCGAGCGCCGCTGCTGGATCTCTCGGCCGACCAGGGCGCCGTGCTCGCCGGGCTCATCGATCGGCTCCAGGAGGTTCCCTCCCTCTAGCGGGGGTCTCGCTGCTCTCCAGGTAGCGCCACCCATCCGCCGCGACGGCCCGAGGAGCCGTCCCGCGGCCGGCGGG
>CAYXZN010000276.1:0-2472 GCA_964469325.1 uncultured Steroidobacteraceae bacterium | reverse complement strand
GACGACCGAGGACGGGCGTGTCCCGCTGGTGTTCGATCGCGACGTCCGCGGCCCAGGCGACCCCGTCCGGCTGTCGGCGATCTTCTTCCTGAAGGAGTTGGGAGGCGCGCCGACGATCCGGCCGGTGCCCCTCGCCAGCGCGGCGCGAGATCTGTTCGCGCTCACCTTCCGGCTTCCCCACGCCGCCTCCCGCGCCGCCGCCTTCGACCGGGTGGTGGACCTGGTGAATCGAGTGCCGATCCTGGACCTCCGTCGCCCGATGACGATCGAGTCGCTGCCAGCCGTCGTCGCCCTCGTGGAGCAGCAGGTCGCCGGCCGCTAGCGCGCGGTGGTGACAGGCGGGCGCCGGTGTGTGACCATTCGCCGCGTGAACCACCATCGCGCTGGGCGTGCGCGGCTCTCTGCGTGGGACAAGGCCCTGCTCGCCGGCCGGGTCTGGATCGCCGCGCTCGACGTCTACCTCCAGCTGCGCCGCGGCTCGCTCGACGAGGCCGTTGTCGCCCTCGGCCGGCGGCGCAAAAGCGCACGGCGCGAACGCCGGTCCCCGATGCTGCTGAGCCGGGCGGTGTGGCGTGCGCTGCGCGTCGGACCGTTGCGCCCGCGCTGCCTGACGCGGAGCCTGGTCCTCTACCGGCTGCTGCGCGCCCAGGGCGACGAGCCCCAGCTGGTGGTCGGGCTCCCTGAGCCGGTGACCAGCTCGGATGCCCATGCCTGGGTCGAGATCGCCGGCCGCGACATCGGGCCACCGCCCGGCGCCGCGGGGTACCGGGAGCTGGCGCGCTATCCCCGGCGCGGCGGTCTCGAGCCGCGGTCCCTCGGCACTGGGACCGGGTAGCGGTCCCCGGCCGGCGGGACGTCTCGGGCGTGGCGCGCGAGGCCGAGCGGGCGGCGAGACGTCCGGCCACCTTGGCCGAGACGCTCTTCCTCGACG
The DNA here is from genome assembly GCA_964469325.1 of uncultured Steroidobacteraceae bacterium. GTDB lineage: Bacteria > Chloroflexota > Limnocylindria > QHBO01 > QHBO01 > CAYXZN01. Next base: position 1,541 of record CAYXZN010000276.1, on the reverse strand, counting down.
CGGCCGACGCGCTCTCCGCGCGACGCATCCCGGCCATCGTCCTGCGCTCGCCGGCCGAGCCCGGCGAGGCGGCGTCGCACGCCGGCGGGCCCGCGATCGAGTTGCTGATTCAGCGGCACGACCTCACGGGCGTCGTCGCGCTGGTCGAGCCGATGTCGTGGCGGTACGCCTGGCAGCTGACCGGCGCGCTGCGCCTCACCCCGCTGCGCCACTACTGGTGGGACGGCGGCGCCACGGTCTCGATCTACCACGGGCTGCCGGCCGCGCCCTTCCCCGCGTCGATGCTGGCTCGGCTGCGCGACGCTCTGTGGACCGGCGCCGAGCCGAGGCCGGATGGGCTCTTCGAGCCGGAGGCGGCGGCGCTGCTCGTGCACCTCGCCGTGCAGGCCTGCCGTCCCGTGCGGGGGAGCGACTGGCACTGGTCGCACTTCCTCGAGTGCCGCGATCGCGTTGCGCAGTTGTCACGGGCCGAGGTGATCGCGCGTCAGGCCGGGGTGCTTCGAGCGCTGCGCCGGGCGCTCGCCGCAGCGGACCGCGGCGGCGAGCGGCCGGGCGTCGGCCCGCTCTACGACGGCCCACTCGACCTCGCCTGGCGAGCCGCGGTCGCGGTGCAACGTCGCATCCGACCGCGCCGCCTCGGCCGCCAGCTCACCGGCATGCCGTCGCTCGGCGACTTCACCATCCGCAGCCGCACCGCCGGGGTCGAGGTGCTGTCTGGGCCGGGCGTCTTCGTCCCCACCCCGGACGCGGACCTCTTCATTGAGCAAGTGCTGGATGCGACCCGCCACGATCCGTCGCCGACGATCGTCGAGGTCGGCACGGGGTGCGGCGCGATCGCGCTCGCCCTGGCGGCGCTGAAGCCGGGGGCGGAGGTCCACGCCACGGAGCTGTCGGCGAACGCGGTGCGATGGGCGAGACGCAACGCCCGGCGCCTCGGCCTCGAGCGGGTTCGGGTCCATCGCGGATCGCTGGTCGCGCCGGTCGCGTCCAGCGTGGGCGGCCGCGCCGATGTGCTGGTCGCCAACCTCCCCTTCTACCCGGCGTCCGGCTCGGCGACCATCGGGGCCGTGCCGCGCGGGACGATCGAGGGCTTCGGTGACGACGGCCTGGACCTCGTCCGTCGCCTGCTGCATGACGCGATCCCGCTCCTGCGGCCGGGCGCCCTGCTGCTCCTGCAGATGTTTCCCTGGCAGTGGGAGCTGCTCGGCGAGCCGCTGCGGCAGCTCGGCTACCGACCCGGCGCAGCGAAGCGCTCGGGCGCGTTCGCGATCTGTCCGGCCGAGTTCCTCGGCTTCATGACCGGCGTCGCGCCGCGGTGATTGCGGCGTCGTGGCGCCGGCTGCGTCCCCGCCTCGCGACGGCGGACGCCGTCGCGGTGCTGGTCGTGGCGCTGGCGGCCGCGGCGTCCCGGCTCATCCGCCTCAACATCCCGCCGCGCATGCTGGTCGACGAGTTCTGGTACGCGCGCGACGGCTGCTATTACTGGACCGGATCGCTCGAGCGGTGCCGTCTCGCGGGCCTGGTGGCGCCGGACCGGGACG
>CAYXZN010000275.1:0-2481 GCA_964469325.1 uncultured Steroidobacteraceae bacterium | reverse complement strand
GCAGCCGCCAGTCGTCTCCGTTGAGTGGACCGCCTGGCTGGCGAACACCTGGATCATCTCCTTCATCCTGCTGGCCACGCTGGGGGCCCTGTTCCCAAGCGGCCGCCTGCCCTCCGCCCGCTGGCGGGTGTTCGTGTGGATCGCCGCGCTGCTCGTGGTGCTGGGGCTGGTGACGGCGTCTTTCGAGCTGGACGGCCGCACCTTCACCTTCCCCGGCGTCGCCGGGCTGGTCTCCACCCCGATCGGCTTCGAGATCGTCGATACCGCGGCCGGGCTGGCCCAGTTCGGGCTGCTGGGGTTGGTCTTCGCCTCGGTGTTGGCCCTCGGCCGCCGATTGCGACGCGCCGGGGGCGTGGAGCGGCAGCAGCTGAAGTGGTTCGTGTACGCGCTGGCGGCGATGCTCGTCGTGCTGGTGCTCGAGACCGTCGCGTACCTGCTTCCGGAGGGGCTGCAGGTGGACCCGGCGGCCCCCTATCCCGCCGGAGTCTGGTTCGGCATCCCGGCTGGCCTCGCCATGGCGCTGCCTCCCCTGGCGGCCGGCATCGCGATCCTGCGGCATCGGCTGTTCGACATCGACCTGGTCATCAACCGCACCCTGGTCTACGGCGCCCTGACGCTCAGCCTGGGCGGCGTCTACGTACTGCTGGTGATCGGCCTTCAGGGGATGCTCTCGGGGTTCGCCGGCGGCGGGCTGGCGGTCGCCGCCTCAACCCTGGCGGTAGCCGCCCTCTTCCAGCCGATACGCCGGCGCATTCAGCGCGGAGTCGATCGTCGCTTCTATCGCTCTCGCTATGACGCGGCTCGGACCCTCGAGGCGCTCAGTGTCCGGCTGCGGAACGAAGTGGACCAGGGTCGGCTGATCGGCGACGTGGCATTTGCGATCGATGAAGCGCTCCAGCCGGCCTCGCTCGGCATCTGGCTGCGCAAGTCATGAGGATGCGCTGGACGACCGGGATCGCGGTGCTGCTCTGGTTGGTGGCGGTCGCGCTGATCGGTGGGGCGTTCGCGTCGTTGGTCCTGCCCGGCTCCGAGCTGATACCGGACCGGCCGAACATCCTCGACTTCGTCTCGGTCGTGCTGGTGATGCTGACCTTCCCGACCGTGGGCGCGGTCATCGCCTGGCAGCGCCCGCGCAACCCGATCGGCTGGATTTTCTGCCTGGTCGGTTTGACGGTGGTGGTCGGCGTTGCGGCCAGCGAGTACGCGCACCGTTCCACGATGACGGGCCTCAACCTCCCGCTTGTCGCCTTGGTGGCATGGCTTGGCAACTGGACCTGGATCGTGGGAATCGGGCTCGCCCTGACCCTGGTGCTGCTCCTGTTTCCAACCGGGCACGTCCCCACGGCTCGGTGGCGGCCCCTCCTGTGGATCGCCATCGTGGTCATGGTCGTGGCCGGTCTGGCGGAGGCGACGGCACCTGGAATCCTCGACGGCTACGAGCGGGCCGCGCTTCGAAACCCGGTCGGGCTTCCTGCCGCGTTCGAGCCAGTCTCGGATGCGGTTCGCAACCTCGCCCCTCTGGCTCTGCTCCTTGTTGGCCTTGCGGCAGCTGCTTCGCTCGTAGGCCGATTCCGCGCGGCGCGAGGCGTGGAGCGACAACAGATGAAGTGGTTCCTGTACCCGGCATGGGTCGTCATCGTCGGGCTGGCCCTGGTCAACGTCTTCCAGAACCGGCTGCCCGTTGCGTGGTATGTGCTCCTGCTCGGCCTGGCGGGGATGCCGATCAGTGCGGGCATCGCCATCCTGCGCCACCGGCTCTTCGACATCGATCTTCTGATCAGCCGCACCCTGGTCTACGTGGCGCTGACGGCCACGCTCGCGGCCCTCTACGTCGGTTCGGTCATCGCGCTCCAGGGCCTGCTGTCCGGGTTCGCCGGCGGGGGTGGCCTGGCGGTCGCAGCCTCAACGCTCGCGGTGGCCGCGCTCTTCCAGCCGATTCGGGGCCGCATCCAGCGGGTGGTCGACCGGAGCTTCTACCGCTCCCGCTACGACGCGGCGCGTACCCTCGACCGGTTCACCGGACGGCTGCGAGACGAGGTCGACCTGGCGCGCCTGACCGACGAGCTGCGCGACGTGGTCGAAGACGCCCTCCAGCCCGCCGCCGTCAGCGTCTGGCTGCGCCGATGAAGCCGCTCGTCGCCTGGCTCGGCGCGATCACGACGGGCCTGCTGGCGCTGATCGCCATCGCCGTCCGACTGCCGGATTCGCCGCTGGTCTCGCTCGTCGGCTTTGTGCTGGGCTTTTCGGCGTACGCGCTGGTGGGCCTGCTGATCGCAGTGCGGCGACCGGCTCATCCGATCGGCTGGCTCTTCCTGACGCTCGCTTTGGCTTCCCAGGTCGGCGTCGTCGGGGAAGAGCTGGCGGCCGCTCCCGCGCTGCGCGGCGAAACTACGCAGCTGTTGGCGCTGGCGCTGGTGGGGAACCTGTGGGTGCTCGCGTTCACCCTGATTGCTCGACTCCTCGCCGTCTTTCCGACCGGTC
>CAYXZN010000274.1:0-2492 GCA_964469325.1 uncultured Steroidobacteraceae bacterium | reverse complement strand
CGATGTAGGCCTGGCCCTCGCGCGAGGGGTGGAAGTAGTCGCGGGTGCTGATGTGGTTGGCCTCGAAGGTCGTCTCGAAGCCCTTGCCGCCGTCCGAGACGCACTGCGCGTAGGCGCCGCAGACCTCCAGGAGGGTGGCGTTCAGCAGCTCGTTGTGGGCCCGGAACGCGTTCCGACGGTCGACGTCGACCGGATCGGTGGAGAGCGGATTGGCGAGCAGCGACTGGCAGATGTTGTAGCTGTTCCACGCCTGCCGCGCCGACGAGTTGTCCTTCAGCAGCTCCCACAGCAGGTGGATGTCGGGGATGCTGACCACGTACACCAGCGCGTTCGGGAGCCCGGTGGTGACGGTCTCCATCGCATCGGTGAACTGCTGGCGGAAGGTCGGCTCGTCGGTCATGCTGCCGATGGAGCTGGTGCACAGGTCGTTGGCGCCCATCAGGACCGTGACGTAGTCGACACCCTGGCTCACCGCATCGTCCATCTGCGCGTCGAGATCGACCATCTTCGCGCCGCTGACCGCGTTGTTGAAGGAGCTGTTCACGAGCTCCAGGCGTCGGGCGTGGCTGTTCACGCTGCTGTGCGACCCGGTGGACCAGGAGTACTGCGGACAGTCCATGAACGGGAACCAGCAGAGGTTGAAGGCGCGGGTGATCGAGTCTCCGGTGGCGGCCATCGAGTCGGGGGCGGTGAGCGCGCTGGCGGCGCGCGGAGCTCCCATCGAACCGATCAGGGCGACCAGGCTGGCCACGACCACCAGCCGCTGGGCACGACGACTGCGCACGCTCCCACCTCCCTCCGATTTGACCGGTGCGCCCCCTGGGCTCGGATAACTGTACGACCGCCGGGCAAGCTGGCCACGGACGGACCGATGCCCCGCTACATGGCGGCGATCTGCCTGGGCGCTAGACGGGGTCCGCGTCGCGGCGGCGCGATGCCGCCCACTTCCAGCAGGCGCTGCACACGGCCCCGCTGCCCCCGGTACGGCGCGAGCAGCTCCAGCATCCGCTCGTCGTCGGCGCGGCGCTCCCCGGCCAGCGCCCAGGCCACCATGCTCGGTAGGTGGAAGTCGCCGATGCTGACCGCGTCAGGATCGCCGACGGCCACCCGCAGCACCTCCGCCACCGACCAGGCGCCGATCCCGGGGATCCCGGACAGGACCGCTCGCAGCCGCCTCGTGTCGCCCGTGGCCAGGCGTCCCTCGGCTGCCGCCGATGCCACCCGCCGCAGCACCTCGGCCAGGCGCCGCTCGACCCCGAGGGGGTGCAGGGCGTAGTAGGGAAGCGAGGCGAGCCGCTCCGGCGCAGGCAGCAGCCACAGGCCGGCCGGGCCGGGTGCCGACTCCCCGTGGCGCCGCACCAGGGCGCGGTACGACCGGCGCGCCTCGACGCCCGTCACCTTCTGCTCCAGCACCGCGGTCACCAGCGCCGGGTACGGGTCGTGGCTGGCGGGGAGCCGGAGGCCCGGGAATCGGCGCACCAGCTCGCGGAGGACCGGGTGGCGTGGCTGGAGGCCCTCCGGCTCGTCCTCCAGCCCCGCGGCCGCCGCTGCGCGGCTGACCGCCCACTCAGCCCCGTCGCCCCACGCCTCGGCCAGCAGCCCGCCATCTCGCTCCAGCGCGAGGTGCAGGGTGGCGGGACCCTCGGGGGTGCGACTCGCTCGCCAGGCCCCGCTCGCGCCGATCCGCAGCGAGGGATCCCCGCTCCCGTGGGCGAGTGGGGCGAGCGTGCGGGGCAGGTCGAGCGGCATGAGCACCTCGAAGCGGCGCGCGGCGTCGGGGCTCGGTAGCTGTCGCGCGGCGCTCGCGACGAGAGCGCGCATCAGGGCGTCGCGCGGGCCGCGAGACGGCTCCGCTCCACCAGGCCGCTGGCTGCCTCCACGATCTGGTCGACCTGCACCAGGACGTGGGCCGCCGCGGGCCCGAGCGGGATGAAGCTGTCCGCCGAGCGGACTGAGCCCACCGGCTGCTCGTAGCCGAGCTGCGCGAGATCGGCGAGCACCGCGTCGGCGATACCGCCGCCGGTCGCCCGGCACTCGTCGACCACCAGCACCGCCCGGCACTCGGCGGCGTGCGCACGGATCGCGTCGAAGGGCAGCGGCGCCAGCCAGCGCAGGTCCAGCACGCGGGCCGGAGGGCCGCCCCCGTCGGCGAGCGCTCGTGCCGCCTGGAGCGAGAGGCGCAGGCCGTTGCCGTAGGTCACGACCAGCAGCGCCGAGGCATCGGCGTCGTACACGCCCACCTCGCCCGGCAGGAGCGCGGCGGGCGGCGGGGGGTAGTCGAACAGCCAGCCGCCGTCGCCGTCGGCGTACCGGTCCTTCTCGTGGTAGAGCGCGATCGGCTCCAGGAAGACGACCACGCGGCCCTCCCCGGCCGCCAGGGCGAGGGCGCCGCGGAGGAGCATCGCCCCCTCGTCCGCGCGCGCGGGGCAGGCGATGGCGAGGCCGGGGATGTCCCGCAGCGCGCCGATCGAATTGTCGTTGTGGAAGTGCCC
>CAYXZN010000273.1:0-2502 GCA_964469325.1 uncultured Steroidobacteraceae bacterium | reverse complement strand
CCTCCCGCCACGCCCGTCAAACACCACGTGTTTCGACCAGCGGACGTCGGTCCCCTCCCTCTTCGAGCGAAACGCTGGGCGCTTGAATCGGCGTCAGAACGGCCTCCTCCGGCCTTTCGGTTGACGTTCGAAACCGGGGGTGTTTGGCCGACCCGCGCTCCTCGGCTCAGCCGAGCGCGGGGAAGAGGCGATCCGCCACCGCGAACGGGTCGGCCGCCACGACCGAGGCCGCGTACAGCTCCAGCGCCCCGATGTCCGAGGGCCGCACCCGCGGATCGCCGCGGTCGACCATGCGCACTAACGGGCCCACCTCCTCCCAGCCGTCGCGGCTCTCCCTCCCGATGGGCGGCCGATGCAGGACGAGGTTGAACGACCGGACCCCCAGCGCGTCGCGGAAGGCGACCAGCGTGCGACCCACCGCATCGGCGAAGGCTGGATCTCGCTCGTCCGTGCCCGGCGGGCCGATAACCAGCAGCTCGCGGTCCTTCACCGGGGTGAGCGAAACGGCCACCCCGACTCCGTCCCGCTCCACCGCCAGGCCCACGGCCCGATGAGCGGCCAAGAGATCGGCCTGGTATTGGCGGCCAACGGCGTCGCGGTAGGCCCGGGCGGTGCGCCGCAGCTGCTCGACCTTCGGGAAGTGGTCGCCTCGGCCGAGCAGGACCTGGGCGTGGCCGTGGATGATCGAGCTGCCGGCGCGCGGCAGGCAGTTCCAGGCGAGGAGGTAGCAGTCGGCCTCCGGGTCGGACTCGGCGGCACGCGCCGCCCACTCGCGACCCAGCTCCAGCAGCTGGCGGATGCGATCGGCGTCGAAGGCCAGCGGGTCGTGGTCGGCGAAGACCAGCACGCCGTGGTGCGACTCGGCCATCGCCACGTTGGCGCCGCTCGTCGCCGCGGCGCTGGAGACGCGGCCGAACGGCGGCTCGGCCGGCAGCCCGGTGAGGGGGTGGCAGAACGGCCCGCCCTGCGTGCGCTCGACCTCCTCGCGCATGAGCCGGTCGCTCGTCTCCGGGTCGCTGCCTCCGTCCACCGGCCGCAGCGCGCGCAGCGGGTTGAAGATGGCGCCCTCCAGGCTGAAGCGGTTCGTGACCCGCACCACCGCCTGCTCGCGCACCGCCTCCACCGATCCGAAGCGTTCGACGACCCACGCCAGCATCTCTGGCGGCGGCTCGGTGCGGCCGATGCTGCGCTGGACCGAGTACACGCCCTCGAAGAGCCGGCGCTCCGCCGCCGGCAGGGCCGCGACCAGCTCCGGAAGGGCCTCGATCCGGCGAGCGGCCGGCATCGCCACGCGCTCTGGGCCGCTCAGGCGTCGTGCTCCCAGCTCTTCTTGCGCGGCAGGGCACGCCACTCGTCGCGCAGGATCGCCATTCGGTGGACGTCGTGGTGCTCCCCGCGGTCGAAGTGGGCGCCGCGCATCGTCCCCTCGTGCGCGAAGCCGGCCTTCTCGTAGCTCCGTCGTCCCCGCTCGTTGAAGGCGTACACGTCCAGCTCGATCCGCTCCAGCCGCAGGTGCCCGAAGCCGAAGTCCACGATGGCGTTGGTGGCATCGGTCCCGTAGCCCTTCCCCCACAGCGCCTTCTCGCCGATGGCGATCCCGAACTCCGCGGTCCCGTCTTCCCAGCTGATCTGGTGCAGGCCCACGGTGCCGATGGGCCGATGATCCTCGAGCAGGCAGATTACGAAGTGGTAGTCGGTCTTGCCCTGCCGCTCGAGCATCGACTCGAGCCACTTCTCCTCCATGGGCATCGAGAGGGGGGAGCGCAGGAGCAGGTATCGGCTGGTTTCGGCGTCGCTGAGCCATCGGACGAACAGCGGCAGGTCCTCGCGCTCGGCCGGGCGCAGGTAGACCAGGGCGCCGCGGAGCATGGGCTTGGGAGGGTTCTGCTCGGCCATCGGCTCCAGTTGTGCGGTAGGCTCAGGCTGCGCTGGCCCCGAGCATAGCGAAGGAGGAGCGATCCACATGGCAGCAGTTCGACGCGCGACCGTCAGCTGGGACGGCGACCTCGCCTCGGGGAGCGGGACCGCCAGTGCCGGCACCACAGGGCTGTTCCGGGACCTGCCGGTCAGCTGGGGCTCGCGAACCGAGGCCCCCGAGGGGCGCACCTCCCCCGAGGAGCTGCTCGCCGCGGCCCACGCCTCGTGCTTCTCGATGGCGCTCGCCGGGGGGCTGGCGCGTGCCGGCACGCCCCCGGAGCACCTGGACGTGTCCGCGGAGGTGACGTTCGACAAGACGGGGGACGCGTGGAGCGTGGTGTCGAGCCACCTCACCGTGCGGGGACGGGTTCCGGGGGTCTCGGCCGAGGATTTCGCCGCCGCCGCCGACGGCGCCAAGGACGGCTGCCCCATCTCGCGCGCCCTGAAGGGGAACGTGCAGCTCTCCGTCGACGCCTCGCTGGAGAGCTGACGCGCTGAGGCTGGGCGACGGCTTCGCCCCCTCGCGAAACGCCTGGCGTTTCGGTCGTTGGCTGAGCGGTTGGCATCGGCGCCGGCCAAACACCC
>CAYXZN010000272.1:0-2542 GCA_964469325.1 uncultured Steroidobacteraceae bacterium | reverse complement strand
CTCGCTATCGCGAAGGAAGGAGCAGAGCGATTGGCCGGAGAGTTACCTAGTGAGCCCGAAGACCGCCCCGCGCAGACTACCTAGGCAGCGCTCGTTCGAGGGGAGCTGGCATCGCCGCCTCTACACGAGCCAAGTAGCTCCAACGTCGTCAGTGCCTGAAGCGCCCCGTAAGGCGACGAGATAGAACGCGGCCGGATGATGAGCTGAGTTTCCCTAAACTTTTCGTCTTCGGACTGCTCGCGGCTCACGCCTGAAGCCGCTGGCGACTCGGAAACCCCGGGTAGCCGCGACCAGCAAACGGGGGTTTGGTGTCCACCGTGCAAGACGAGCAGCCGAATCGCTTAGAGCCTCGCGGCCGGAGTCGTCTGGCAGTGAGGCTATCGGCGATCGGAGAGGCGATCGGCGACTGCTGGGCGGCCGATTCCGTCAGTGGGTGAGGCCAGCGGCCATCGGCGAGGCGGCTGGAGGGCGGGATCGGCGATCGCAGCGCCGCATCGTGGCCGATAGGCATCAGCGGGTGAGGCTGTCGCCCTCGAACCGCATCACCATGGCCGTCTCCCTCGCCCGGTGAGGCGATTGGCCACTGGACCGTTCCCCGGCGCGATCGGGCGCTCAGGCGAGGGTGACGAGTGGGACCAGGTCGGTGGCGTGCGAGGTGTTGACGATCAGCACGCTCACCACGTGCTCGAACGGGGGCTCGCCCTGGTGGAGCATGTGGGCGTCGGTGAGCGGCAGGAAGCGGTGGCGGTGCAGGAGCAGCGGCCCGGCCTCCTGGGTGGCCAGCAGGTGCAGGTTCCCGGTCACGCTGAACGGTCCCACGTAGATGGCCACCCGGCGCAGGCGCTTGTGCAGGCGCAGCTGCCGGCTCGGCCGCCACTCGGGTGGCATGGCCAGCAGGACCGTCTCGGTCGGGATGCTCCGCCACTCGCCGCCTTCGCTGTCGCCGGGCTCGACCGGCGGCGGGCTGGTGTCGTCGAGCGAGCCGGGCATGGGCCGCCAGATGCGCAGCTCGTCGGAGCCGTTCAGCAGGTCGGTCACCCGCTGGCCGTTGGCCGCGATCCAGCCGACGATCCGGGTGTCGGCGGTGTAGAGCTCGATCGGCGCCAGCTCGGGCACCATGGCGACGGCCGCGGAACCCGCGGTGGCCCCCGCCTGCGTCCCGCGACGCCAGTTCCAGAAGGACATGCTTCCTCCGAGGGGGACCGCGGCTGGACACGTCCGCGGTCTGACCGAACCGTAGGGGCGACGGCGGAAGCGGACCACCGAACGAGAGTCGCGGGCCGGAGCGCCGACAGTACTAGGCAGGTGGTGCGTCACCGCAACATCGGCCTCGTCGGGGGCTTGGCAGACGCGCCCCAGCGGAGTACAAGAGACGCGTGAGCGCAATCGTTGAGCTTCGCAGGCGGCCGATGCTGATCGGGGGCCTGGTCGTTCTGCTGCTGATGGCGCTGGTCGGGACCGTGCTCGCCACTCCTGCGGTGAACCCGGAGGCTCCCGGCGCGGTGACGCAGGACGGGGACGAGGACCCGGAAGGCCCGCCCAGCGGGGATCGGGTCCAGCGCATGGTCGACGACTTGGCCGCGGTCGACATCAGCGTAGATCCCGCGCTGGCCGCGGACTACGCCGCCCGATACGGAATCGGTGGCGCCATGCGGCTGCTGGCATGGGCCGACGCGAGCGGGCGCAGCGCGGACGAGATCGCCGGGCTCTTCGACTCCGGAATCGGCTGGGGTGACATCCGCCGCCAGCTCCAGGAGTCGAACCCCGAGCTCGACCTGCACCCGGGCATCGGCTGGATCATGCGCGAGGCGCGCGGGAACGGGGTGGGCCGCGAGAACGCGCCCGGTCAGAACCGCGACTGAGGGCAGCCGCCCCCGTCGCGCGCAACGCTGCTAGCCTCGCGGAGTGATCGAGCCCGACGATTTCCTGCGGGTCGACATGCGCGTCGGCCGGATCCTCGCCGCGGAGCCGTTCCCCGAGGCGCGCAAGCCGTCGTACCGGCTGCGCATCGACTTCGGCCCGGAGGTCGGCGTCAGGTCCAGCTCGGCCCAGCTCGCCGTCACCTATCCCAGGCCCTCGGAGCTGGTGGGCCGGCAGGTCGTGGCGGTCGTCAACTTCCCTCTCCGCCGCATCGCCGGGTTCGCCAGCGAGGTGCTGGTGCTGGGCGCCATGGGCGACGCCGGCCAGGTCTACCTGCTGCGGCCCGAACCGGAGAGCCCGCCGGGGCTCCGCATCGGCTGAGGGATCCGGTGAGCGAGCGGACGCCAGACTGGCAGGGCGCCGTGGGGCCGGCGCCGGAAGGGATGCCGGACCCGAACATCGCCCCGCCGCAGATCGCGCGCGCCGGCGACCCGTTCGCCGCGCTGCGCGTCGTGCACTTCGTGTCGCGGATCGAGCGCAACGTGACCCACCAGGTGCGCGACCTGGTGGACACGCTGAACGCCACCTACCTCGACTGGTACTTCAGTGAGAAGGTGCTGCTGGCCGAGCTGGTGCAGCTCCAGGCCAACTGGGCGATCAGCTTTCACGGCGACGACCGGAT
>CAYXZN010000271.1:0-2543 GCA_964469325.1 uncultured Steroidobacteraceae bacterium | reverse complement strand
CGGAGATGAACGCGTAGACGCTCAGGGCGAGCATGATGCCGCGCTTGGCCCCGATGCGATCCGCCAGCGCGCCGAACGCGAACATGAGGGGGATGCCGACGAACTGCACGACCAGCAGCGCGCCGATGAGCGCGGCGGTGCCGAGGCCGAGCTGGCTGCCGTAGGCGGTGGCCATCTTGATGATGGTCCCGATCCCATCGCTGTAGAAGAAGAAGGCGATGAGGAAGATGACCAGCTGCCTGTACTGGCGCAGCTCGCCGAACGTCTCGCGCAGGCGGCGGAACCCGGCCAGGAAGGGCGTGTTGCGGAGCCCCTCCTCGCCGATGACGATCCGCCGGGGCGGCTCGGCGACGTGGCGGAAGATCGGGATCGAGAACAGGCCCCACCAGACGGCGACCGAGGCGAATGTGGCGCGGGAGGCCACGGCCTGGTCGGCCAGCCCGAAGAGCTCCGGCCTGATGAGCATGGCCGCGTTGATCGCCAGGAGGAGCCCGCCGCCGATATAGCCGACCGCCCAGCCGCCCGCCGCCACGCGATCCACCTCGTCGTCACGAGCGATGTGCGGGAGGAGGGACGCGTAGAAGACTATGGAGCCGGTGAACCCGATATTGCCGAGGATGTAGAGGAAGGATCCCAGGAGCCACTGCCCGCGTCCGACGAACGCCAGGCCGATGGTGGCGGCGATGCCGAGGGCCATGAAGGCGCCCAGGAATTTCTTCTTCGCGCCCAGATAGTCGCCGATGGCGCCGAGGATGGGCGAGATGATGGCGATGATGGTGAGCGCGATGGCCGCCGTGTACCCCCAGTACGCCAGCGCGACGTGGGACGGCAGCGTCGCCCCCGCCACCTGGACATAGTAGATCGGGAATACGGCGGCCATGATGGTGGTGGCGAAAGCGGAGTTGGCCCAGTCGTACATGGCCCACGCCCGCAGCTCGGGCCGGTGGAGGCCCAGGGCCCTCAGCCTGCTGTTCTCGGGTTCGCCGTTCAAGGCATCGCTCCGTTACGATCGGGGAAAGCCGCGGCGCATCAGCGCGGCCGCGAGCTCGATGAACGCCGCCGGATCCAGCGCCTCCGGCCTCTCCTCCGGCCTCAGCCCGACCTCCGTCAGCACCGCGTGCGCCTCCTCCGTGGACAGCCCGTACTCCGGCGCAGTGCGCAGGATCTTCTGGAGCTGCTTGCGACGCAGCCCGAACGCGGCGCGCGTCAACGACCGCAGCCGTTCCGCCGACCCCGGCTCAAGACCGGGGCCCGGCTCGATCCGGACCACCGTCGAATCCACGTTCGGCGCCGGCCGGAACGCGCCCCGGCCGACCTGGAACAGCCGCTCGACCGTGGCCACCGCGCGCACCCCCACGGTCAGCGCCCCGTACTCCTTCCCCCCGGGCGGGGCGACCAGCCGGTCCGCCACCTCACGCTGCATCAACAGGATGATCCGGGTGGGCGCCGGCCGCCACTCCAGCAGCCGGAATATGATGAGCGACGTGATGTTGTATGGTATGTTGCCGACCACCCGGACGGGCGCGCCCGCGAGCGCGGCCGAAGGGTCCCACTCGAGCACGTCCGAGTGGACGACCGTGACGTCCTCCCGTCCCGCGAACCGGTCCTCGAGCGCGGCCGCCAGCGCGTCGTCCAGCTCCACCGCGACCAGGTGCCCGGCGCGGCCTGCCAGATGATCCGTGAGCGCGCCGCGCCCCGGCCCGATCTCCACGACCGTGTCTTCCGGGCGCGGCTCTACCGCATCGACGATCCGGCGCTGGATGTTGGGATCGACCAGGAAATTCTGGCCGAGTGACCGCTTGGCCCGCACGCCGGCGTTCAGCTCCGGACCAGGACTGCGGTGCGGTCATCGGGCGGGACGGCGAGCTGCCCCCCATCGGCCGCTTCGAAGATACGATCGAGGATCGCCGTCGGCTGGCTGCCGCGGGTCCGGACGACCTCGGCCAGCAGCTGCTGCTCACCGTTGATCCCGGAATCGCCCGAAAACGCGTCGGAGAGCCCGTCGGTGAACAGGAACAGGAGGTCCTCCGGGCCCCAGCGGGCCGTGCCTTCGCCGTACTCCGGGAGCGTGATCGTGCCGAGCGGCGGGCTGGTGGCGCTCAGACGCTCCACCTCGCCGTCCTCCCGGACCACGAAGGCGTGGGGGTGACCCGCGTTGGCGTAGACCACCTCCCCCCTTGCCGGATCGATGACCGCGTAGACCATCGTCAGGTACATCTCGGTCGACTCGAGCTCGTCGATCAGCGCCTGGTGCATGCGACGCAGCACCTCGCTCGGCTGCGTGGACTCCTGTGCGTAGATGGCAAGCGCGCTCATGGTCAGCGCCATGATCAGCGCGGCGGAGAAGCCGTGGCTGGACACGTCCCCGATGACCACCCCCAGCCTGCCATTGGACAGCTCGAACAGGTTGTACAGGTCGCCGCCGACCGATTCCGCCGGGGCGCAGCGCGCTGCCACGCTGGCCGTGCCGTGAAAGTGCGCCGCGTCGGGCAGCAGCTTGAGCTGGAGGTCGTGGGCCAGCTCCATCTCGCGCTCCATCCGCT
>CAYXZN010000270.1:0-2566 GCA_964469325.1 uncultured Steroidobacteraceae bacterium | reverse complement strand
CTCGACCTTGCCGATCATGCTCGATTGCACGTCGCAAACCCTCCAGGCGCCGCACCCGGCGCCTCTACATCGGCGCCCGTCAGTCCGTCGCTCTGGCGAGCCGCTCTTTGAGCATCGACAGCAGTGTAACCGGCGTGGGGTCGGTCTGGTAGAGGATGGCGAGATACACGCTCGCCAGGTCACCCATGGCGACCATCGACAGCACGCGGGCGAGCGGCGACGGGCCCTCCGCCCAGACCACGCTGCGACTGCCGGCGCGCTCCCCCATCAGCTCCTCGACCACCTCGTAGCGCGCCGCGATGTCGGCTGGCTCGGCCGGATCGCGCAGCTCGACCACGTAGAACAGCTCGCCGGCCTCGCGCGGGTTGAGGCTGCCCTCGATCGCGTTGTGGTTCGCCTCCGGCATCGCCTCGTGCATCGCCCACGACTTGGCGTTCTCGTTGAGCTGCGTCTTCCAGCGGTGCGCCACCGGCTCCATGGTCCCGTGGCCGTAGATCACCGGCACCCGGCCGAAGAGCGACCAGGCAAGCTGCTTGGCGGCGTTCTGGCTGCTCTCCACCCCCGGGCCGTTCCGCTCCAGCAGCTGCTCCAGCGCCTCGACCAGCGGGCCGAAGGGGTCCGGGTCGACCAGCAGGCCGGCCTCCACCAGCAGCTCGTGCAGCAGGCCGACCCCGAACCCGACCGCGCTCCGCGGCTGGCCGGGCGCCTGGTAGCGGAGGAAGGGGGTGCCGTCCGCCGCCGCCTCGCGTCCGAGAGCTCCGCCGGTGCTGATCACCGCCAGCGGAACGCCGCGGCGCCGCGCCTCCGCCGTCGCGCTGAGCGTCTCCGCCGTGTCGCCCGAGTGGCTGGCCGCGACGACCAGGGTCCGCTCGTCAACCCAGCCCGGCAGCCCGTAGTCGCGGTGCACGACCAGCGGCACGCGCAGGCGGTTCCCGGCCGCGCCGGCAACGAGCTCGGCGCCGATCGCCGAGCCGCCCATCGCCAGCACGCAGATGCGCTCCACCTGCCGGTGCCGGTCATCGATGGCGACCGAGGCCGCGGCCCGCCGTGCGAGGGCCAGCTGGCGCGGCAGGTCCAGGACCCGTCCCAGCATGTCGGCGGGGTCGATCCGGCGGATCACCTCCGGGTCGTCGAGGGTGATCGCCTCCTCGGGCAGCGGCGGCCGCGCGTCGTCGTCTGGTGCGTCGTCCCGCCGTCCCGGCTCCTCGTCTGCCGACTTGTAGCCGAAGAAGTCTCGCGCGTCCATGCCTCAGCTGGCCGCCACGTCGTGGCCGGCGGCGGACCGCTGGGGGTCGGCGGCGATTCGGCGCCCCTCCTCGAGCAGCGCCTCGACCTCGCCGGTCGAGCTCGCCTCGCTGTACACCCGCAGCAGCGCCTCGGTGCCGCTGAAGCGGATCAGCAGCCAGGAGCCGTCGTCTCGGTAGAACTTGAACCCGTCGCCCGTCTCGAGCTCCAGGCGGCGCGCGACCGGGCGCCCCTCGAGCTGGTCGGGGCTCTCCTCGGCCAGCCGCGCCAGCGTGTCGGCCTTCACCTTCTCGTACCCCTCACGGGGGAAGCGGATGTCGATCCGCCGGTAGTAGCTGGGGCCGGCCAGCGCCTGGAGCTCGGCCAGCACCTCCGACGCGTGCTTCCCCTTGCTCAGCCACAGGTCGAGCAGGAACAGGCCGGCTGCCAGCCCGTCGCGCTCGGGGATGTGCATGCCGAAGCCGAACCCGCCCGACTCCTCGCCACCGATGACCGCCTCGACCTCCCGCATCTTGGGCCCGACGTACTTGAACCCCACGCCGGTCTCGTGGGCCTGCGTCCCGTACATCTCGGCCAGGCGGGGCGCCATGGAGGTGGTGGTGACGGTGTAGACGGCGGGGCCGACCTGGCCGCGCACCTCGAGCAGGTACCAGTACAGCAGGCCGTACACCTGGAGCTGGTTGACGAAGACCCCCTCCTCGGTCGCCATGCCGACGCGGTCCGCATCGCCGTCGAAGGCGATGCCAATGTCCGCTCCCCAGCGAGGGATCTCGGCCAGCCACTCGTCGACGTTGGGTCGGATCGGCTCGGGGTTCAGGCCGCCGAAGTACGGGTTGCGCTCGGTGTGCAGCTCGCGCACCGTCAGCCGGCCCCCGTCCAGCAGGCGGCTGAACCAGCCCGCCCCCGACCCGTACAGCGGCTCGACCAGGACGCGCCGCTCGGCCGCCCGGATCTTCTCGAGGTCGACGATGCTGGCCAGCTGCTCGCGGAAGCGCGGGAACGGGTCGAAGCTCTCGACCAGCCCGGCGGCCACCGCCTCGTCGTGGTCGCGCCGGGGGGGCGGCTCGTCCTCGGGGTGGCGAGCCATGGTCGCCTCGATCTCCGCCAGCATCTCCGGGGCGGCGGCGCCGCCGGTATCGGCCTTCACCTTGAAGCCGTTGTCGGTCCAGGGGTTGTGGCTGGCGGTGATCACGATGCCTGCGCCGGCGTGCAGCTCGCGGGTGAAGAAGCTGCCGACCTGGGTCGGGACCGCCTCCGGCGGGACGAAGCTGCGGACGTCGTGGGCGGCCAGGACCTCGACGCATGCCCGCGCGAAGTGCTC
>CAYXZN010000269.1:0-2603 GCA_964469325.1 uncultured Steroidobacteraceae bacterium | reverse complement strand
CCTCCTCGCTCCCACCTGGCAGCCACGGGTCGGCGAGCACCAGCCGCAGCGGCTCGTCGGAGCGGTTGCGGACGGTGATGTACAGCTCCGCCGGTGGGGATGCCACCGAGCAGGCGGTGGCCAGGCTGAGCGCCACGGCCGTCGCGGCACGCACCGCCGCCGCCCGCCTCAGGTGCGAATGGCGACCGCGGTCGCGATCGACCACTGGTCGCTGGTCGGCGAGATGCCGATCGACCCGCCGCTGAAGCTGAGCGAATACGAGGTGCGCAGGACCGGGAAGGTGTGGAAGTAGCGGACGACGACGTTGGTGAGCGTGTTGGTGTAGGTCGTGCGCTGCACGAACGCGGCGACCGCGACGTGGCGCGCGTACCCCAGGAAGTGCGCCGAGTTGGCGCACGGCCCCCACTCCCGCCACCCGTACCCGACGCCTGCGTTGGGCGTCAGGTCGCGCCGGAAGATCTCCACCGTCTTGCTCCACGACGATCGGGGGCACCCGTGCGTGTAGCTGCCGCCCCAGTAGTCGCGGTCGAAGGCGAGGGCGTTCCCCCAGGCGATTCCGAGCCGATCCTCGGTCTGGTTGCAGCAGTGGAGCTGGTCACCGCTGCTGACCTTGACGCTGGCGTCGACCTCCCACTCGTACACCGACGTCGCCGCCGTGTTGCGAAAGGCGCTGACGGTGATGGTGACCGACCTCGACTGGTAGGAGCCGGCGCTGGTCGGCTCGCTGTACGCGAAGCCGCTCCCCTCGCTGATGAGCGGCTGCGGCACGGGTGGGATGCCGGGCTGCTCGTCCCCGGAGACGAAGACCTGCTGGACGAAGGCGACCGGCACGAGCGCCGGATCGGCGAAGCGGGCCTGCAGGGCGCGCCGGGCGGAGCCGCTGACCAGCGACAGCGCCAGCGCCTGCTGCCGCGGGCTGAGGACGGACTCCCCCGGCAGCACACCTCCCCCGGCGTGGGTGGCGGTCGGCCCGGACAGCCAGACGGCGCCGATGAAGGTGATGACGAGCCCGATGAGCCGATGCCTGCGGATGGACACGAGAAACCTCCCAACCGGTCGGGAGGCGCGGAGCCGATCCTAGCCGGCGGGCCTTACCGCCCGCTTTCGCCCCGGTTATCGGCCACTTCGGCTCGGATGGACGTCAGTAGTCGGCGAAGACCGCCACCTGCCGGCCGTCGGGGTCGGCCAGCCGGAAGGAGCGGCTCCCCTCCCAGCGGTCGCCGGATGGTGGGGCCAGCAGGGCGAAGCCCCGCCGCGAGAGCTCCTGCGCCCAGGCGTCCACCTCGGCCGGGGTCTCGACCCGGAAGCCGATCTGGATCCCCTCGCGGGTGGGGCTCTCGCCGCGCCGGAAGCTGAGCTCGAAGCCGCCCAGCTCGAGGTCGACGCCGCCCTCGTCCCCGGCCCGCAGCCGGAAGCCGAACGCCGACTGGTAGAACTCGGCCACGCGGGCCGGGTCCACGGTCAGCAGGGCGAGCTGCCCGACCGCGCGCATCTTCCTCATCGGCGGGGCGGCGGGCTCACGAGGCGGCGGCGCTCTCCTCGGGGGCGTAGGGCCACAGCTCCCGTGCCTCGATCCGCTGCACGAGGTTGGCGACGAGCTCGTCGAGCGGCACGCCCTGCTGCTGCTCCCCGGTGCGCAGGCGCGGTGAGACGGCCCCGGCGTCACGGTCGCGGTCGCCGACCACCAGCATCACCGGCACCTTCTGCTCCTGGGCATCGCGCAGCTTGGCCTGCATCCGCTCGGAGCGGTCGTCCACCTCGACCCGGATCCCGGCTGCGAAGAGGGTGTCGCGCACCTGCGCGGCGTAGTCGAGGTGGCGGTCCGCGATCGGGATCACCACCACCTGCACGGGCGCGCACCACAGCGGGAAGGCGCCGGCGTAGTGCTCGACCAGGATGCCGATGAACCGCTCGAACGACCCGTAGATCGCGTAGTGGATCATCACCGGCCGCTCGAAGTGGCCCTCCGCGGTGCGGTACTCGAGGTCGAAGCGCTGCGGCAGCTGGTAGTCGAGCTGGATGGTCGGCAGCTGCCACTCTCGGCCCAGCGCGTCCTCGACGAAGACGTCGATTTTCGGCGCGTAGAACGTCGCCCCGCCCGGGTCCACCTCCCACGGCAGGGCCTCGGCCTCGAGGGCGGCCTGGAGCTTCCCCTCAGCCGAGTCCCAGAACTCGTCCGACCCGAGGCGCTTGTCCGGCCGCGTGGCGAGCTTGTAGGACAGCGGCAGCCCGAAGGGCTCGTACTGGCGGCGGACGAGCGACAGGGCCAGGCGCAGCTCGTCGGTCACCTGGTCCTCGCGGCAGAAGGCGTGGGAGTCGTCCTGGACCAGCTGCCGGACCCGGAACATCCCGGCCAGGGCGCCCGTGCGCTCCTTGCGCATCAGCACGCTGTAGTCGCTGAAGCGGATGGGCAGCTCCCGGTACGACCGCCCGGCCGTCTTGTAGATCAGGATCTCCTCCGGGCAGTTCATCGGCTTGAGGCCGGAGACGTGGTCGTAGTCGTCCAGGACGAACATGTTGTCCTGGTACAGCTCCCAGTGGCCCGACTGCTCCCAGAGCTCCTGGCGCACCACGGACGGGGTGCGCACCTCGGCGAAGCCGCC
>CAYXZN010000268.1:0-2623 GCA_964469325.1 uncultured Steroidobacteraceae bacterium | reverse complement strand
ACCTGGCGCGCTACTCGGCCGTGGCGATCCTCGCGGGCCTCGACTCGGTCCTCGGTGCGATTCGAGCGGAGCTGGACGCGCACTACGACAACCGGATCTTCCTGTCGGGCTTCGTCACGAACACCCTCGTGGCGGTTGCCCTGACCTTCGTCGGCGACCGGCTGGGGATCGACCTCTACCTGGTGGCGCTGTTCGCCTTCGGGCTGCGCATCTTCCAAAACCTGGCGCTGATCCGGCGCCACTTCCTGTAGGCTCGCCGGCAGCGCCCCACCCGCCCCAACCGGCGCTGAGCAGGAGGTAGCGTGGAACGCGAAGCGGTCCTGGTCGGGATCGACGTCGGCACGACGAAGGTCACCACCCTGATCGGCGAGGTCGATAGGACCGGCGACGTCAACATCATCGGCTACGGCATCTCGCCGTCGTCGGGGATGAAGAAGGGGATGGTCGCCAACATCGACCAGACCGTTCACTCGATCGCCTCCAGCGTCGAAAAGGCAGAACGCCTCTCCGGCTACAAGATCAGCTCGGCCTTCGTGGCGGTCGGCGGCAACCACATCACCAGCCAGAACTCGCCCGGGGTGGTGGCGGTGAGCAGCCACCGGCGCGAGGTCGGCCGAGAGGATGTGGCGCGTGCCACCGAGGCCGCCAAGGCGGTGCAGCTGCCGTCGAACCGCGAGGTGATCCACGTCATCCCGCGCGGCTATACCGTCGACGGCCAGGAGGGGATCAAGGATCCGCTGGGGATGAGCGCGGTGCGGCTCGAGGTGGAGACCCACATCGTGGCCGGGGCGGCCACGAGCATCCAGAACCTGACCAAGTGCATCCACCAGGCGGCGGTGCAGATCGACGAGCTGGTGGTCAGCTCCCTGGCGGCCGCCGAAGCGACGCTGACCGACACCGAGAAGGAGCTCGGCGTGCTGGTGGCCGATATCGGCGGAGGCACCACCGACATCGCCATCTTCCGCGACGGGGCGATCTACCACACCGCCGTCCTGCCGGTGGGCGGGATCAACGTCACCAACGACGTCGCGATAGGGCTGCGCACCAGCCTCAACCTGGCCGAGGAGATCAAGGTCAAGCACGGCACGGCCGACCTGGCGGAGGTCCAGCCCGAGGAGCTGCTGAACGTGGCGGTGCTGGGCGACGGGGGCGGGCAGACGATCATGCGCCGCAAGCTGTGCGAGATCATCGAGGCCCGGATGAGCGAGGTCTACCAGCTGATCGGCGAGGAGGTGAAGCGCGCCGGGCACTCGGGGATGCTGCCCGCCGGTGCGGTGCTGACCGGGGGTGGGGCGCGGATCGGAGGGGCGGCCGAGCTCGCGCGCGACGTGCTCCAGATGCCGGTGCGGGTGGGTCCGCCGCAGGGCGTCGGCGGCCTGCTCGACCAGCTCGGCAACCCGGCCTTCGCGACGCCGATCGGCCTCCTGCTGTGGGGCGCCCGCCAGGCGACGGCCGAGCCGGTCGGCTACCCCAACGGGACCGGCATGAACCTGGGCCTGGGCCGTGTCTGGGACTGGGTCCGCGGCCTCTTCCCCGGCTGAGCGGCTTGCAGCGGGCGACGGACCCGGGCCTCCCGAACTACGCCTGGCGCTCCGGGCGCGCCGGCATCGGCTCGACCCACTGCGAGCGCCACTCGGGCGCCTCGAACGCCTCGGCCCAGAACTGGATGTCGCGGTACACCAAGCGGTCTCGCATCTCGATCAGCCAGGCCAGCATCCAGCGCGCCCCGTCGGGGTAGGTGAGGTGCCCGTAGCCGAACCAGAAGTCCCCGCTGCCGACGATCCGCTCGATCGTGTAGAGCGGCGTCACCACGTAGCGGTCCTCGGCGCCAACGATCTCGTCCATGTCGCCGTGCGGCAGCCCGCCCGGGTAGTTCTCGTGGATCAGCCGGTACGCCTCGCTGCTCGTGATCCGCTCACCCGACTGGGGCCAGTCCATCCGCCACTCGGGGTGGCGGAGCGTGGCCGCCGTGGCGTAGTCCTGGGCCACCATCAGCGTGGTGTAGCGTCGGACCACCTGCTCGTTCGTCTGCTCGCCCATCGGCTCCGCTCCGATCACGAACCCCCGCCGCCGAAGACTACGGCCCGGCCCGGGTGCTTGTCGACAGCCGATGTTCGGCGCCGATGTGGATATCGGTGTGGACGCGAGGTGGAGAAGACGCGGGACCGATTCGAACTTGTGGACGATTTCGGCCACGGCCTCAGAGGTCAGCCGCTAGAATCGGTCAAACCCGCGAGCCCCGGGTTTGCCGTACTCCATACGCTTGTGCAGGAGACCAGACCCATGCCGCTCCGGTCGGACGCTGAGAACTTCGCCCTGATCAAGGTGATCGGGGTCGGCGGCGGGGGCTCGAACGCCGTCAACCGAATGATCCGGGCCGAGATGATGGGCGTCGAGTTCATCGCCGTGAACACCGACGCGCAGGCGCTCCTCCAGAGCGACGCTCCCCACAAGATCCGCATCGGCGACAAGATGACCCGCGGCCTCGGTGCCGGGGCCGATCCGCAGGTCGGCCAGCGCGCCGCGGAGGAGGACTCGGAGAAGATCTACGAGGCGCTCAAGGACGCCGACATGATCTTCATCACCGCCGGCATGGGCGGCGGCACCGGCTCGGGCGCGGCAC
>CAYXZN010000267.1:0-2679 GCA_964469325.1 uncultured Steroidobacteraceae bacterium | reverse complement strand
ATCGCGGCAACGAGCTTCATGCCTCTCCTCCGATGGGCGCTGGGCGACGGTGGGCGACGCGCGGGACAGGCCGATTATGCACCCACCCCCAATGGCCGATGCGGGCCGGCGATCAGCTTCTGCCGAAGGCTGCCTTCACGTTGGGCTGGAACAGGTACCACAGGATCAGCGCCGCGATCGCCAGGCTGATGACCGTGCCGACCAGCTGCGAGCTGTCGTTCAGGAACTGCAGCACGCCCTGCACGATGCCGAGAACCTGGACGCCGATGCCCAGCGGCCATGCCCAGCTCTTCAGGGTCCAGAAGCCGTACGCCAGCGCGAGGCTCAGCACGGCGTACGCGAGCGCGAACAGCCCTGCAACGAACACGAAGCCGCCGAGTCCCGCCGCGCCTCCGACGGCGCCGAGTCCGAGCAGCGCCACAGCGGCGAGTAGCCCGAATACCCCGGCGATGGCGGCGAGGATGGCGAGGATGGTGATGCCAGTTGGGCGCTGCATGCGTCCACCTCCGTCCGGTTGCCTCCCGGCGAGCGGCCGATCAATGGCGCTCGTGCCGAGCGGTCGCGCGAGAGTATAGGAGCCGATCAGCCGGTGAGGAGCGGCTCGACGGCGGCGCGGACCAGCCCGTCGGTGTCCTCGACACTGCCCGAGCCGTCCACCACCCGGAAGCGGTTCGGCTCGGCCGCGGCCAGCTCGAGGTACCCGCCGCGCACCCGCTCGTGGAACTCGCGGTCCTCGGTGTGCTCGAAGCGGTCCCAGCGCCCGCGCCGCTTGCGGTGGAGGCCGACGTCGACCGGCACGTCGATCAGGATGGTGAGGTCGGGAACCAGGCCGCCGGTGGCGAAGGCCTGGATCCGCCGCAGCGCGTCGGGATCGTTGCGGTACCCGTAGCCCTGGTAGGCGAGGGACGAGTCGGCGTAGCGGGAGCAGACGACCCAGCGTCGCTGCTCCAGGGCTGGACGGATCCGCCGCTCGACGTGCTGGGCGCGGGCGGCGGCGAACAGCAGCGCGTCGGCACGTGGGTCGAGGTCGTCGCTCACGTCGCGCAGGTGCAGCAGCAGCCGGCGGATCTCCTCGCCCAGCTGCGTCCCGCCCGGCTCGGCGGTCAGCTCGGCGTCCACGCCGCGGGAGCGGAGCCAGTCGGCGAGGTGGCGCGCGGCCGTCGACTTGCCGCTGCCGTCGGGTCCCTCGAGGGTGATGAACCGGCCGCGCGCCGCCCCGCTCACCGGACGGTGGCGACGCTGGCCAGCACCAGGCCGGTGACCACCATGATCAGGATCAGGACCATCAGGGCTCGGGGAAATCGGTGCATCTGACTCCTGTGCTCAGCGCCAGGCGCGCCCCTCGTCGGGGAGGAGCTCCACGCGCCGGTTGGGCTCCGACCCCGTGGATCGGCTCATCAGGCTGTTGCGCTCGGCCATCTGGTGCTGCAGGCGGCGGATGTAGGCGTTCTGCGGGTGCAGCTCGACCGGCCGACCGCTGGCCTGCACCAGGCCGATCGCGTCCGCCGTCTCGCGCAGCGCCGCCTCCTGGGGATCGGCCTCCAGGTCGTACAGGCTGGCCAGCATGTTCTCCATCTGGAGGATGGTGTTCGTCTTCAGCACGTAGATCGGCACGCCGTTGGTCTCCGCCTCCCGCAGCGCACCCGGCTTGCGGCGGTAGTAGTTGCGCAGGGTGACGACCGCGTCGGCGTCGTCGAGGTCACGGGCCACGTTGACCGGGACGCCGAGCTCGCCGACCGCCTGCTCCAGCCGCTTGCGGCTGATGCCGAACGGGAAGACGCTCATGGGCCGCGCGTCCCGCAGCCCGCTGGGCGGTCCGCCCGCGCCGACCCGGCGGTCGACGCCTGCTCCGCCGTCACGGCCACCGCCTGCTGCGGTGCGCCGCCCGCCGCCCGCCGCAGAGCGACCCTCGTCTGCGCCGTCCCCGCCGTCCGCCGCCCGCCGCGTCATCTCCCCACCGACGCCCGCGGCCCGGGACTCGATCCGCTCACGCTCGAGGCGCTCGCGCAGCAGCTCCCCACGCTCGTCGGCGGGTGGACCCTCGGCCGCCGGGCCGCGGTCGCCGCCGATCCGCTCACCGGGGAGCGGCCGCAGGCCCCGGATGTCGTTGCGACCGCCGCGCCCCCCGCCCACCGACCGCAGGCCGCGCTCGTAACGATCGCCCCGTCCGCCTCCCCCCCGGGAGAAGGCGCCGTAGCTGCCGGTCGGCTCCAGCGGCGCGAAGGCGGGCGCCGCGCTCTCGCTGATCCGGTAGTCGTACTTCGTGGCGACCCGTACCTCGCCCTTCTCGTCCCGCCACCGGACCTCGGGCGGCACCATGTGGCCGCGCAGGATGGCGTCCACCGTCTCGGCCACGTTGCGGTGCACGATGACGCGGTCGCGCTCCACGATCTCGACCAGCACGTCGAAGGTGGGCGGCGCCTTGCGCTCCAGCACCGTCTTCTGGGTGCCCCGCCGCCGCGCCTCCTCGTCGCCCAGGGTGACCGGCTGGATGCCGCCCACCAGGTCAGACAGGGTCGGGTTGAGCATCAGGTTGTCGAGAGTGTTCCCGTGCGCGGTGCCGACCAGCTGGACGCCGCGCTCGGCGATGGTCCGCGCCGCCGCCGCCTCCAGCTCGGTGCCGATCTCGTCGATGACGATCACCTCGGGCATGTGGTTCTCGACCGCCTCGATCATCAC
>CAYXZN010000266.1:0-2692 GCA_964469325.1 uncultured Steroidobacteraceae bacterium | reverse complement strand
GCGCGTAGCGCTCCCCGTTGCGCTCGTACTCGCGCTCGACGTTGAAGCGGAACGCGAGCTCCGACGCGTACAGGTCGACCTGCACCGAGTGGTCGATGACCAGGTCGGCCGGGACGAGCGGGTTGATGCGGGCGGGGTCGCCCCCGAGCTCGGCCATGGCGTCGCGCATCGCCGCCAGGTCGACGACGCACGGGACGCCGGTGAAGTCCTGGAGGATCACCCGCGACGGCTGGAAGGGGACCTCGTACTCCGCCGGCGCCGCCGGGTCCCAGCCGGCCAGGGCGCGGAGGTCGCCGGCGCTCGCCAGCTCGCCGCTGGCCGCGCCGCGCAGCACGTTCTCGAGCAGGATCTTGACGGTGAACGGGGTCCGAGCGAGGTCGGCCGCCCCGGCCGCGTCGAGCCGGTAGTAGCGGAACGAACGGCCGTCGACGCGGAGCGTGCCGGCGGCTTCGGTCGGATCGACCTGGGGGGATCGGCTGGACATGACGTGCGCCTCCTTCGTCAATCCCGCGCCTTGGCGCGGTGCTGCTCGAGTTCGGCGCCGGACGGGTGCGCCCGTCCCGGGTCGATGTGTCCCATCCAGTATACGCCGCCCGCCATCGGGGCATGTAGGATGCGTGATCGGGGGACGGGAGGAGAGACGTGCTCAAGAACTCCGTTCGCCTGTTCAGCGTTGCCGGCATCGAGGTCGGCGTTCACTACAGCTGGCTGATCGTCTTCGGGCTGCTGACCTGGTCGCTGGCCGAGAGCTTCTTCCCGCAGGCCTACCGCCAGCTGACCGGCACCTCGCTGGAGCCCACCACACGCTGGCTTCTGGGCGCCACCGCGTCGCTCCTCTTGTTCGCCTCCGTGCTCGTCCACGAGCTTGCGCACTCGTTCATGGCGCGGGCACGCGGCCTCGACGCACGGTCGATCACGCTGTTCATCTTCGGCGGCGTCTCCAACCTGTCGGGGGAGTCGAAGAACCCGTCCACCGAGTTCTGGGTGGCCATCGTCGGCCCACTGGCGAGCATCGCCATCGGCGGCGTCATCTTCGTCGCCTCCGGGATCGTGGCTTCGCCCGAGCTGCAGGTGCTGCTCGGCTACCTGTGGTTCATCAACCTGCTGCTGGCGGGCTTCAACCTGGTGCCCGGGTTCCCGCTCGACGGCGGACGCGTCCTGCGGTCCATCGCCTGGAAGATCACCAACTCGCTGCGCCGAGCCACCGAGATCGCCGCCGGCGCCGGTCAGCTGATCGGCTTCGCCCTCATCATCTGGGGCATCGCGACCATGTTCGGCGGCCAGAACCTGTTCGGCGGGCTGTGGATCGCCGCCATCGGCTGGTTCCTCCAGACCGCCGCCACGTCCAGCCTGCAGCAGGTGATCCTCGAAACGCGGCTGCGCAACGTCCGGGTCGGCAGCGTCGTCCGGCGCGACGACACCGGGGTCTCGCCGAACACCAGCATCGCGGAGCTGGTCGACCGCTACCTGCTGCCCCGCAACCGACGCGCCGCGGCGGTGGTGACCGACGGCAGGCCGATCGGGATCGTGACCCTCAGCGACATCAAGGAGGTGCCGCCCGAGGCGCGGCCGACGGTGACGGTCTCCGAGGTGATGGGCGGCCGGGATGGGCTGCTGACGGCTCGACCCGACGAGACGCTCAGCGAGGCGATCGAGCGGCTGACCGAGGGCGACCTGGAGCAGCTGCCGGTGGTCGAGGGCGACCGCCTGGTGGGAATGCTGACCCGCGCTGACGTGATGCGCCAACTCCAGCTGCGCGAGACGCTGAACGTCGGCGAGGCCGGCTGATCCGCGCGGAGGGCTGTAGCCCTCAGTCGAGACCCGGCGGGTCCTCGTCGAACTCGCCGTAGTGGCGGCCGAGGTGGTCGTAGACCTTGCGCCGATCACCCTCCGGGATGTCGACCCCGCCCCGCGCGCCGTTGACGACCGTCATCGCGGCCACCACCCCACGCCAGACGACGCGCAGCTCGCCGTCGATCAGCTCGTGATGCGGGAGCTTGTAGGCGGTCTTGCGCCAGGGCGGGTCGTGCTCGGGGTCTTCGGAGCTGTCGTACCAGGCATGCGCGTTGGCGACCGCATCCCAGCCGCCGTGGTCAAGAATCTCGTCCAGCTTGTCGGTCCCGCTCCAGTCCCAGTCGCGCTCCTTCGGCGCGGTCGGACTGCGGTGCGGGGCGGTCACGGTACCCATGAAGCTGCCTCCTTTCGCCCACCAGGGCTGCAGCACGGGTGCCAGCGCCTGCTCTGTCACGTAGGTGCTCTGCGCGTGCGACGAGCCGTTCTGCCACGATCCTCGCTCCACCTGCTCGTGGCGCGGGCCTCGCGGCCACCCGTTCCTCGGTCTGCCAGCGGGAGGAGCGAACCGAGCCGGACGCCGGTCGAAACGAACCGTCTGGCGAGCGGAACGCGGGCGCCGGTCAGCGGACGTCGAGCGCGACCGACGCCGCGTCGCCGGTCAACGCCGCGAGAGCCGCGAGCGCAACGTCGACGCCGGCGCGGCCGCGGCCGACGGGGATCCGGACCTGGTTCGACCCGGCCACCGGGCGAAAGCCCGCCAGCTGGAGCGCGGTCATCGCCGCGCGGCGGTCGTACCGGGCCCACTTCAGCACCACCCGCCCGTCCTCGACCCGCACCTCCGGCACCCCTGCCCGCTCGGCAGCGAGCCGGACCCGAACGGCGGTGAAGAGCCCCTCCA
>CAYXZN010000265.1:0-2738 GCA_964469325.1 uncultured Steroidobacteraceae bacterium | reverse complement strand
GCCCCGGCCGAGGGCGCCGCCCCGGCCGAGGAGGCCGCCCCGGCCGAGGAGGCCGCCGGCGGCGACGAGGCCGCGCCCCCCGCCGAGGAGGCCGCGCCCAAGGCCGAGGCCGCCACGCCGGCCCAGCCAGAGATGCCCGCGCAGCCGGCGTCGGCCACCGAGCCGGAGGCGCGCCAGCCGCAGGAGGCCGCTCCCCCGTCCCCCCAGCAGCCGGGCGAAGAGCGGCCGCCGTCGGCGGAGGCGGCGGGTGGCGACGGGGCGTCCGCAGGCGACGGCGCTGGGCGGATGACCCCCGCCGTGCGGCGCCTGGTACGGGAGCACAATGTCGACGTAAGCCAGGTTCGAGGATCGGGCGCCGGCGGGCGCGTCACCCGCGACGACGTCCTGGGCTTCATCGCCGGCCGCGACCGGGGCGAGGCGCCCACGGCGGCGCCGGCCGAGGGCGCGCGCCCGGCGGAGCCGGCCCCTGCGGCACAGCCGCCACCCCAGCCGGCGCCAGCGCCAGCCACACCCCAGCCGGCGCAGCCGGCCGCGCAGGCCCCCGCGCCTGCCTTCCAGCCTCCGCCCGTCGCGGCCCCGACCGGAGGCGACACCGAGGTCGCCCTGTCGCAAATGCGCAAGGGGATCGCGGCCAAGATGACCAAGGTCAAGCAGACCGTCCCCCACGCCTACACCGTGGTGGAGGTCGACATGAGCAACGTCGTCCGCTGGCGCGAGCGCAACCAGGCCAGCTACCGGCAGCGGGAAGGTATCGGCATCAGCTACGTGGCGACGGTGGTCAAGGCAGTCACCGAGACCCTGCGCGACCACCCCATGCTGAACAGCCAGTTCGCCGAGGACCGGGTCATCCTCAAGCAGCGGATGAACGTCGGCATCGCCGTGGCGGTCGACAACGGGCTGATCGTGCCCGTGATCCACGACGCCGACCAGCTGTCGATCAGCGGCGTGAATCGGCGCATCCAGGACCTGGCGGGACGGGCCCGCGCGAACAAGCTCAAGCTGGACGAGCTGCAGGGCGGAACGTTCACCGTCAACAACACCGGCTGGTTCGGCTCGGTCAGCTCGATGCCGATCATCAACGCGCCAGAGGTGGCGATCCTGTCGATGGAGGCGATCGTCAAGCGGCCGAGGGTGATCGAGATCGACGGCGCCGACGTGATCGCCATCCGGCACATGATGAACGTCACCTGCTCGTTCGATCACCGCGTCCTGGACGGCGCGCAGGTCGGCTTCTTCCTGGCCGACGTGCGCAAGCGGCTGGAGGAGTGGGACGCCGAAACACCGGTTGGCTGACGCGGGTCAGCCGCGAAAGCGGTAGCGCGGGCCCTGCTCCTGATCGCCCAGCGTGCGTCCCACGACGGGGAGCCAGACGGCGCCGCCGACGACCTGGAGCACGACCAGCAGCACGATCAGCGCGCCCGGCACCCCCAGAACCGCCGCCGGCACGAACCAGACGGCCGCTCCGTCGAGCACACCCAGGCCGCCTATTCCGAGGTTGGCTTGCCGCGGCTGGTGCGCAACCCGGCCGATCGTGGCGGCGTCCGAGGGGCTGACCGACCCGCCGTCCGGTCCGACCGTGCCGGGCGACGGGTCCGCGCCCTCGGAACCCGGGGTCAGGCTGGGGCGGGGGCTGCCATCCGACGACTCGGACGGCGCGGGGGTGACGCTCGGGCTCGGCCCGCTCGACTCCTCCGGCCGGGGTGTCGTGCTCGCCTGCGGGGATGGGGTGGGCGTCGGCGTCTCGAGCAGGTCCAGGGTCGGCAGCGGGGTGAGCGACACCGTCGGCAGCGGTAGAAGCGGCGTCGGGGTGGGAGTCGGCGTCAGCGTGGGACTCGGCGTCGGGGTCGGTGTCGGTGTGGGCGTGGGCGTGGCGGTTAAGAGCGAATCCGTCACCACGATCTCGACGAGCGGTGCACCGAGCAGCGGCGCGTCGCGGCACTCTTCATCCTCGTACGCGGTCCCAGTCCAGCTCCAGATCCCGGACTGAAGCGGCGTGGCCCGCACCGAGAAGGTCACTGACTCGAGCACCTTAAGCCGGCCCCCGCCGTCCTCGCTCTGAACCGTGACGATCTGGCCGCTGTAACTGGCGTCCCAGTCCCGCCCATTCGAGACCGACTCGACGGCGACGGCATGGACGGTGAACTTGGAGGTCACGTCCACCACTACGCAGCCAATGTCGTCGAGCAGACTCTCGTTAGTGGCCGTCAGCGTGAACGTGGTCGCCTGGTTCACGTGGGCGGTGAGCGGGGTACCGACCAGCGTCCAGAGGGTGGCGGCGGCGGCGGCGAGCGGGACGAGCAGCGCCAGAGTTGTCGCGACGGACGCGGATAGAGCCCGTCGGGCATTCCGCGCGCTCACGCGACCCTCCGCTCAGGCTGCCAGATCGTCCCCGGCTCCTCACCGGGCAGCGGAGCGTTGGGCGCGGTCTCGATCCCGTCGATGAAGAGGCGAACGAGCTCCTCCTCGAGCTGCGTGCCGGCCGCGTCGCCGAGCCGCCTGAGCGCTTCCTCGACCGGCAGCGCCTTCCGGTACGGCCGCGTCGTGGTCATGGCCGAGAAGGCGTCGGCGACGGCCAGGATGCGGCCGATCAACGGGATCTCCTCTCCCTCCAGGCCGTCGAGGTAGCCCCGGCCGTCCCAGCGCTCGTGGTGGTGCCGGATCCCGGCCCGGACGGTGTCAACGTCTGGCAGGTCCCGCACGATTGCGTCGCCCAGCGCGACGTGCTGCTTGAAGACGTG
>CAYXZN010000264.1:1359-2765 GCA_964469325.1 uncultured Steroidobacteraceae bacterium | reverse complement strand
GCCGGCCGGACCGCTGGTGCTCCGGAGCCGATCCCCTTCGGTCGGACGCGCCAGGACGCGGGGCGGATCGCAGCCATCGAGCGCGACCGCCGGATCGATCCGGCGGCGCTGATGCGGCGCGTCTCGGCCGGCATTGCCGCGGTGTCGGCCGACCTGCGCGAGATGCCGCCGCGAGCGCTGGCGGCGCGCGGACGACACCCGACGCTCGGCGAGATGGACGTCTACCGGCTGATCGAGCACTTCGTGGTCGAGCACCTCGAGGAGCACGCCGACCAGCTCGACCAGCTCGCCACACGCAGCGGCAAGCAGGAGCGGGAGTGACCGTCGTCGACCACGCGCTGATGGCGCGGATCGACGAGTTCTCGCGACGCCTCGAGGACGCCTCGTCGACCCGTCGGCTGCCCACGCCCCTCGGACCGCTGCTGCTCAACGACGACTTCCCGCTCTCGTACGCCCACAACTTCCTGCGTGTCGAGGAGGTGCCCTCCGACCTCACTCCCGAGCGGCTGACGGCCGAGGCGCGGGCGGCGTTCAGCACAGCCGGCCGTACCCACCTGCAGGTCGTACTGGTCGCGGATGAGCCCGTCCGACCGCTGGTGGACGGGCTGCGTGGGACGGGCTGGGAGGTATCGCCGATCATCGCCATGGCCTGGCGGCGACCGCCGGACCGCGCCGCCAGCGTGGTCGCAGAGCTCGCGCCGTGGGAGGCGGTGCGCCCGCTGGTCGAGCGGGGCGTGCGACAGGAGCCGTACGCGACCAGCGAGGAGGTGGTCCGGCAGCTGGTGGATCGGCGGTGCGCCACGGCGCGGGCGACCAACCTGCGGCACGTCGTCGCGCCGGCCGGCGGGCCCTACACCGCGCATGCCGACCTCTACTCCGACGGCACCACGGCCCAGGTCGAGAACGTGGTCACGCTGGCCGAGCACCGCAATGGGGGCCTGGCGAGGGCGGTGGTGCTCCACGCGGCCGAGCTGGCGCGCGCCGAGGGGCACGACCTGGTCTTCCTGTTCGCCGACGAGGGCGACTGGCCCAGGGAGCTCTACCGGCGATTGGGCTTCGACACCATCGGCCGCTTCTGGGAGCTGTCGCGCGACTGACGACGCCGGCCGCAGACCGCGCGAGCATGCCCTCAGCCCTCCAGCCTCCAGGCGGAGGTCCAGGCCCAGCCGTTTCGCATGTTCAGGCCGATGTTGAGCCAGGCCATCCCCTCGAGGTGGCGAGCGTTCGCCAGCGGCCCCACGTCCAGCGGGGTGAAGCCCATCGACTCGATCAGCTCGATCACGCGACCCTTCGCCTGCTCGTCGTCGGCGGCCACGAAGACGTCGACCTCCGGCCGCGGGTTCGCCTGGTTGGCGGCGAAGACGGTGTTGAACGCCTTCACCACCTTCGCGTCGGGGAGCCGCTCC
>CAYXZN010000264.1:0-1259 GCA_964469325.1 uncultured Steroidobacteraceae bacterium | reverse complement strand
CGCCCCGGCATCCGCGCCCCGCATCCGGATATTCTGCGCCCCGCTTCCCGCAGATTCCGCGCCCGGTGCCGGGCCAGGCGAGGAGCCGATACAATTCGGAGGCCGCCACATTACGAGGGACGGGTCTCGCCGTGTTCTACCTCCAGCGCGGCCAGGTGCCGCACAAGCGCCACACCCAGTTCCGGCGCCCGGACGGCCAGCTCTACGCCGAGGAGCTGTTCGGGGTGGAGGGCTTCGCGGGACGCGCCTCGCTCCTCTACCACCACACGCCGCCCACACAGACGCACCGCGTCGACAAGGTGCGGGAGGTGGGGATCGAGGCCTGGAGCGACGAGTCCCACCGCCACTACCTGGTGAACACCAAACAGGTCGAGCCGAAGGGCGACGCCGTCACCGGCCGCATCCCCCTCTTCTTCAACTCGGACGTCACCTTCGGCGTGCTTCGCCCCGCCGAGCCGATGGACTACTTCTACCGGAACGGCGAGGCGGACGAGATGTACTTCGTCCACGAGGGCGAAGGGGTGTTGGAGACGATCTTCGGGCCCATCCCCTACGGTCCGGGCGACTACCTGGTGATCCCCATCGGGACGACGTACCGGCTGCGGCCGGCATCCGGATCGGCGCAGCGGATGCTGTGGCTGGAGTGCCCAAGCGAGATCGAGCCGCCGAGGCGCTACCGCAACGAGTACGGGCAGCTGCTCGAGCACTCGCCCTACTACCAGCGCGACATCCGCCCCCCCGACGAGATGGCTCCCGTGGTGGAGGAGGGCGACTACGTCATCCAGGTCAAGACGCGCGGGCGGATCAGCGCCTACCACTACCGGCACCACCCCTTCGACCTGGTCGGCTGGGACGGCTACCTGTGGCCGTTCGCCTTCAACATCGGCGACTTCGAGCCGATCACCGGGCGCATCCACCAGCCGCCGCCGGTGCACCTCACCTTCCAGCCCCGCAACTTCGTGGTCTGCTCGTTCGTGCCGCGCAAGTTCGACTACCACCCCCTGTCGATCCCCGCGCCGTACAACCACTCCAACATCAACTCCGACGAGGTGATCTACTACGTGGCCGGCAACTTCATGAGCCGCCGCGGGGTCGACATCGCCTCGTTCACCGTCCATCCCGCCGGCATCCCGCACGGGCCGCATCCGGGCAGCGTCGAGGCCAGCATCGGCAAGGAGGGCACCGAAGAGCTGGCGGTCATGATCGACACCTTTCACCCGCTGCAGCGGACCCGGCAGGCGCTCGAGGTCGAGGACGAC
>CAYXZN010000263.1:0-2779 GCA_964469325.1 uncultured Steroidobacteraceae bacterium | reverse complement strand
ACACACTGGTCGTAGATCGTAGCGCTGGCTTTAGCCGAATGGCACGGAAATAAGCATGGTTTAGGATAGTTGTGAGGCGGCGAAGTCGATCCCTCTTCATCCTTAGACTTAGAACACCTGAACTGGGCGGAATCTATTCGGGTACCCGATTTGCGCACCGAGTCGCCGATCATGGCCAGGTTCTCGTCGGCCGTCGCTCCCAGCACCTCGGTGACGTGGAGCAGCCAGCTCTTGCCGAAGATGGTGACCACCGGCGTCTCGGCGGCGAGCAGGGCGGCGAGGTTCGGGTCGCTATCCACGGTGTGGCTCCGGTGCCGGGTGGCGCCGAAGGCCGCCAGCCGCGCGTTGCGGAAGGTCGTCGTGCGTGCCAGCGCGAAGAACTCCTCGTCCTTGGGGTTCGAACCCGGCCAGCCGCCCTCGACGTAGGGGAGGCCGGCCTCGTCGAGGCGTCGCGCGATGCGGAGCTTGTCCGCCAGGGAGAGCACCATCCCCTCGCGCTGGGTGCCGTCGCGCAGCGTGGTGTCGTACAGGAGGACCGGCTGGCTCATGCCGTCGCTCCCAGCGCCGCTGCCGTGGATCCTGCCGCGGAGAGGCCTTCGAGGATGGCGCGCTCGACCTCCGCCGTCGCGGCCGTCCCGCCCAGGTCCGGGGTCCGCGGCCCGGTGGCGAGGACGCGATCCACGGCCTCGTCGAGAGCCGTGGCGGCGGCCGGCTCGCCCAGCGACCAGCGGAGCATCAGCGCCGCCGAGCCAACCGCGGCGATGGGGTTGGCGGTCCTTCGTCCGGCAATGTCCGGCGCGCTGCCGTGGACCGGCTCGTAGAGCCCGAAGCGGCCGCGCTCCGTGCGTCGTCCGCCCACGCTGGCCGAGCTCATGAGGCCCATCGACCCGGCGACCGCCGCCGCCTCGTCGGACAGGATGTCGCCGAAGAGGTTCTCGGTGACGACCACGTCGAAGCGGCGTGGATCGGCGACCAGGGTGAGAGCGGCCGAGTCGACCAGCAGGTGCTCGACGCTGACCCCGGGGTGGCGGGCGCCCACCTCGTCGACGACCTCTCGCCACAGCCGGCTGCTGGCCAGCACGTTCGCCTTGTCGACGCTCGTCAGGCGGTCGCGGCGTTCCTCGGCCAGGGCGAAGGCGAGCTCCACGACGCGCTCGATCTCGGCCCGGGTGTAGCGCAGCGTGTCGACCGCCGCGGGGGCCCCGTCCGGCCCGATCTCGCGACCCTGGGGACGGCCGAAGTAGAGCCCCCCGGTCAGCTCGCGAACGATCAGCAGATCGGCCCCGTCCCGAACGTCGGGTCGCAGCGGCGACGCCGCCGCGAGCGCCGGGTGGGCGACCACCGGGCGCAGATTGGCGAACAGCTCGAGCTCGCCGCGGAGCCGGAGCAGCGCCTGCTCGGGGCGCACCTCGGCCCGCGGGTCGTCCCAGGCGGGTCCGCCGACCGCTCCCAGCAGCACGGCGTCGGCGGCGCGGCACGCCCCCAGCGTTTCGTCGGGGAGCGGGACTCCCAGCTGGTCGATCGCCGCGCCGCCCACGATCCGCTGGTCCCACTCCACGCGGAACGCGAAGCGGTCGGCCAGTGCGTCGACGCAGCGGCGCGCGACCCCGGTCACCTCGGGGCCGATCCCGTCGCCGGGGAGCAGCGCGACCCGGTGCACGCTCACGGCAGCGCCTCGGCGCGCTCCGGGTTGGGGTCGGCGGGCGGCTCGTCCGGGGCGCTGGCCGACTCATCACTCTGCGCGGCCTGCTCGGCGAGCAGCTTGTTGATCGACGCCAGGTACGCCCGCAGGCTCGCCTCCACCACGTTGGTCGAGAGGCCGTGGCCGGTGAACACGGCCGCCGCCGCGCCGGGCAGCGGGGGATGGCTGATCTTCACCGTGGCCTCGCCCTGCGCGTCCTCGCCCGCGCCGACGCTCCTCAGCTGGTAGTCGACCAGCCTCGGCCGTCCTCCGAGGAGCGGCTCGAGCGCGTTGTCGACCGCCTTCAGCAGCGCCTCGACCGGCCCGTTGCCGCCGGCGAAGGCGCGGTAGGTGCGTCCGTCGTGGAAGAGCGAGACGTTCCCGCTGCTCGACTCGCCGTGGCGGCTGGCGGCCGCCCAGTGCTCGAGCTGCACGAGCTGCGGGACCGGGTCGGCGTGCTGCTCGGCGAGCGCCAGCAGGTCCTCGTCGGTGACCTGCTTCTTGCGGTCGGCCAGGCCGATCGCCTCGGCGTAGACCGCGTCGAGGTCGGCTGGCTCCAGCTCGATGCCGAGCCGGCGCAGGCGCTCGGCCAGGCCGCGGCGGCCGGACAGCTTCCCGAGCGTCAGCGTCGAGCCGGCGAGACCCACCGCGCCGGGGGTCATGATCTCGTAGGTGAGCGGGTTCTTCAGGAACCCGTCCTGGTGGATCCCCGACTCGTGGGCGAAGGCGTTCGCCCCGACCACGCTCTTGTTGGGCTGCACGGGAATGCCGGTGAGGTAGCTGACCAGGCGGCTGGACGGGGTGATCTGCTCGGTGGCGACCCCGGTCACCGCGTTGGAGAAGCGCGACGGCCGGGTGCGCAGCGACATCACCACCTCTTCCAGCGACGCGTTGCCCGCCCGCTCGCCGAGCCCGTTGACGGTCACCTCGACCTGCCGTGCTCCGGCACGCACCGCGGCGAGGGTGTTGGCGGTGGCGAGGCCGAGGTCGTTGTGGCAGTGGACGCTGACCCGTGCCCGCTTCCCGAAGCGGCGCACGACCTGCCGGACCAGGGCGGCGAACTCGTCCGGCTCGGCGTAGCCGACGGTGTCGGGAACG
>CAYXZN010000262.1:0-2832 GCA_964469325.1 uncultured Steroidobacteraceae bacterium | reverse complement strand
GATCGGATTCGACGATCCCTGGAGGTCACGAATGATGGTCGCGCCGATGGCCAGCACCGGGCCGAAGAAGCCCGCGCCGTTCGGCAGCACGGCCTCGACCACCATCTCCCACATGCCGAGCACGACACTGGCGATGACCCCGCCGATGATCACGCTTCGAACATGCATCTAACCCTCCCATGTCTCCTGCATCCGGTCGGATGATCGTGAACGCGCCTCGAATCTCCCCACACCGTCTCCGATCGGGGTCGCGCGCGGCTATTGGCTGGCTTACACGCGTCTGCCCGGGCGGGCCCGTGGGATCCCGTAGTCCGATTGGGGGATACCGACCCATCGGCCCATGGAGCGAGGGTAGGAGCGTGATCGAGAGCACCGTGCGCGAGCGAGCTGGAGCCCACCTTCCTCGGCTGAGCGCCGGCTGGCCGGCTGCCCTTCGGGTGCTCGAGTCGGATCGAGCGGGCGTGTCGCTGTGCGCGTCGGCCCTGCTGCTGCTGCTGCTGAGCGTGGGAGCGGCGGCAGTCGCCGATCCAGAGAGCACCGGGCTCGCGCTGGTCGCCGCCGCACTCGCCGCGGCCGGGTTCGTGCTGGGCATGGCGGTGACGCTGCCGCGGGCGCTGGTGCCGGCGGCAGCTGCCGTATCTGTGCTCGCGACCGGCCTCTACGCAGCCGCCACCTTCGAGGTAACCCCCACCGTCGTCTGGCTCTTCGCGTACGTCGTTCCTGCAGTCGGGCTGGCCCGCGGACGGCTGGCCGGCGCCGTGGCCGGACTGGTGGCGGCTCCGGTGCTGCACGGCGTGGAGACCGGCGTTCTCTTCGATCCGCTGGACCCGCAGGGGCCATTCGGGTTCTTGATCCTGATCGCGCTTGGCGCCGCGCCCGCCCACCTGATGCACATGGCCAGAACGCGTCGCCTCGCGCTGAACGCCCAGCTGGCCCGCGCGGAGGGGCTGCTGGCGGAGACGGAGCGGGCGCGGGCGGCCGAGGATCTCGCCAAGCGGCAGTCGGTCTTCATGCTGGCCCGCGCGGCGGAGGCGCGGGATGGCACAACCGGGGCCCACATCTACAAGGTCCGCGACCTTGCTGCTGAGCTCGCCCGTGCCACTGGCGCCGACGCGCAGGACGCGGAGCGCGTCGGCTGGTCGGCGATGTTGCACGACGTTGGCAAGCTGCGCGTACCGGACCGGATCCTGCTCAAGCCGGGCCGGCTGGATCCTGACGAGTGGGAGCTGATCAAGAACCACGCGGTGTGGGGCGAGGAGCTGCTGGAGGGGAGTGAGCAGTTCGATCTGGCGCGCGTAATCGCGCGCTGGCACCACGAGCGCTGGGACGGGACCGGCTATCCCGACCGCCTGTCCGCTGCCGCGATCCCCTTCCCCGCCCGGATCGTTCGGGTGGTCGACCTGTACGACGCCCTCCGCTCCGAGCGGCCCTACAAGCGCGCGTGGAGCGAGGACGAGGCGCTGACCGAGCTGCGGCGACTGCGCGGGGTGCACGTCGATCCGGAGCTGACCGACGTATTTCTCCGGCTGCGGGGCTGGTAGCCCCGCCGCCGTCTGGTCAGCGTCCTCACAGCCGGATCCATGCGCTCCCGCCTAGGCTCACCGGGTGAAGCTCTTCGCGCTGCGGCCGATCTCGACCGAGATCGCGGCGCCGCGGGCCCTGGTGTTC
Organism: uncultured Steroidobacteraceae bacterium; assembly: GCA_964469325.1. Taxonomy (GTDB): domain Bacteria; phylum Chloroflexota; class Limnocylindria; order QHBO01; family QHBO01; genus CAYXZN01. The sequence continues at coordinate 1,164 of CAYXZN010000262.1, read as the reverse complement.
GAGATGGCCGCCGCCGTCAACGGTTCGCTGCCCGGCGCACCCCCGCACACGGGCGAGCTGCTGAAGCGAGAGGGCAACGAGCTGATCGTCCGGTACCGGACGCCCGCCATGGTGACGGCGCTGGTGATGGACGAGCGCGTTCGCCTCGAGCCACCTGAGCGGATCGAGTACGAGGTCCTGGACGGACCACTCGACCACGTCCACGAGCGGCTCGACTTCGAAGCGCTCGACGGCGGGCACACCCGGGTGACCTACACCGGTGAGGTCGGGAGCAGTCGTCGAATCATCGGCGAGCCGATTGCCCGTTTCGTGGCGGTGCCCGCGTACCACCGCTTCATGCTTCGCCAGCTCCGGGCGCTCCAGGGTGCAGCGGAGTCACGCGCGGCTCGCTCCAGGCTCTACCGCCAACCGGACACCGGGTGAGCGCGGGGGGGCCGACCGCGGCCGCTGCCGGGCGGCTGGTTCGCGTTGCCGGTGGGTCGGGACTGGATGCAGGCGGCGATGGCCCAGGTGGCGCTGGTCTGGCTGGCGCCGTGGCCCATGCTCATGATCGCGCTCGTTGCGCCCGCGCGGCTGCGCCACCGGGTGGAGCGCGCGTGGGCGCGGCTGGCCGCACGCGCTGTCCGTCTGAAGATCGAGCTCCACGTTCGCGCGTGCATGCAACGGGGCGGTCCGTACCTGGTGCTGCCGCTCCACGAAGGGCTGGCCGATCCGGTCGCCCTGCTCCACCTGGGTCTGCCCCTCCGCTTCATCGGCTTGGACGAGTTTTCCCACTGGCCGATCGCCGGCCCGTACCTGCGGGCCTCCCGACAGCTCCTGGTGCGGAGGGGTGATCGGCGCCAGGCCCGCCAATTGGTGGTGGGAGCCCGCGAGGCGGTGAGGCGCGGGGAGAGCGTGGTCGTCTTCCCGCAGGGGTCGATCCTTGGCCTGGAGGTCGGCTTCCGTCCCGGCGCCCTCCGGCTCGCGCATCGTCTGGGCGTCCCGGTGCTGCCGGTGGTCATCGCCGGCATGCACCGGGTGTGGGAGCACCCGTTCAGCCCTCGCCTGCGCCTTGACCAGCGCGTCCTGGTGGAGGTGCTGCCGTCGGTGCAGGTGGCCCACCTCGGCCGCGCGGAGCTGACGCGGCTGATGGTCGCGCTCGAGCGGCAGATGAAGCTGAGAGCA
>CAYXZN010000261.1:0-2839 GCA_964469325.1 uncultured Steroidobacteraceae bacterium | reverse complement strand
GGCAACCGCTTCGACGAGGCGATCGCCAACTACATCCGCCGCAAGTACAACCTCATGATCGGCGACCGCACCGCCGAGGAGGTCAAGATCCAGATCGGCAGCGCCCTGCCCATGGATGAGCCGATGACCATGGAGGTCAAGGGGCGCGACATGATCGCCGGTCTGCCCCGCACCATCCCCATCACGTCGACCGAGATCACCGAGGCGATCGAGGGGCCGCTCCAGCAGATCGTGACCGCGGTGCGCAACGTCCTGGAGCAGACCCCGCCGGAGCTGAGCAGCGACATCATCGACAAGGGGATGGTGATGTCCGGCGGCGGCAGCCTGCTGCGGAACCTCGACAAGCTGCTCACCCAGGTGACCGGCATCCCCTGCCACGTGGCCGAGAACGCGCTCAACTCGGTCGCGGTCGGTACCGGACTTGCCCTCGAGCACTTCAGCGTGTTCCGCAAGAGCCTCGTGAGCCAATCGTGACCGCGTCCGCCCCGGCGACGGCTGGCGGGCGGACGGTCGCTGTCACCGACGAGCGCACGGGCCGCCCCACCGAACGGCGCCTCGCCTTCGCCGACTTCCACATCCACACTCGCTTCAGCCGCGATTCCATCCTCTCCGAGGAGAGCCTGGTCCGCCGCGCCATCGACCGCGGCCTGACCCACATCGCGGTCACCAACCACAACAACGTGGAGGGGGCGCTGGCCGTGCGCGAGCGGGTTGCCGAGCTGGGCCTGGCCGACCGCGTGAGCGTCATCGTGGGCGAGGAGGTCTCCACCGCCGATGGCGAGGTGGTCGGCCTCTTCCTCCAGCGCACCATCCCCCGCGGCCTGTCCGCCGATGAGACGGCCGATGAGATCCATCGCCAGGGCGGGCTGGTGTCGATCCCGCACCCGTTCGACCCGTTCCGCAACGCGCACATCCGCGAGCACGCGCTGCTGCGCCTGGCCGAGGCGGGGAAGATCGACTGCGTGGAGATCTTCAACAGCCGTGTCACCTTCCAGCGCCACAACCTGCGCGCGGCGGAGCTGGCGGCCCGCTACCGGATCCCCGGCATCGCCGCCAGCGACACCCACTCGTCGTTCGAGGTGGCGATGAGCTTCAACGCCCTTCCCGCCTTCGACACCGCCGATGAGCTGCGCGCCGCGCTGCCCGACAACGAGTGGCACGGGTCGCGGTCGACGGTGCTGGTCCACCTCACCACCCGCTGGGCGGTCTGGTCGAACCTCGTCAACCACTGGCTCGGGCGGCGCACCGCCGCCTCGCCCATGCTCGGCCCGGAGCCGCCGGAGCAGGTGCGCAGCGAGCCGGTCGATCGCCCCCAGCCCGACGAGCTCCCCGCTCCCGAGAGCGACGAGGACGCTGCCGACGACGACGCTGCCGACGACGGCGCGCAGCGCCCCGGTGGCTGAGCCGAGGGGCGACGAGGCCCTGGTCGAGGAGACGATCCCCGCGCGCAGGGTGAGCCTGGCGCGGCGTGTCCTGAACTGGCGCACCATCGGTTCGCTGCTGTTCGCGGTGGTGCTGCTGGCGCTGGTCTTCCGCTACATGGGAGCCAACCTGGGCCGCACCCTGGCCCTCATCGGCGCTGCCGACATCGGCTTCCTGGCCCTGGCCTTCACGGCGTACTACCTGACCTTCCCGCTGCGCGGCGCGCGTTGGCGCTACGTGCTGGCGCGGAGCGGGGTCAAGATCCCGTTCCGCGACGCAACCGAGATCCTGTTCCTGTCGTGGTTCGTGAACTGCCTGGTCCCCGCCAAGCTCGGCGACCTGTACCGCGCCTACCTGCTGAAGGGCAACTACGGCGCGTCGGGGTCGCGGACGGTGGGGACCATCTTCATCGAGCGGATCGCCGACATCATCGTCATCTTCGGCCTGGCGCTGGCGGCCGGCTTCTGGAGCTTCCGAGGCCGATCCCGTCCGGAGCTGGACGCGCTCTTCCTCGCCGGTTTCGTGATGGCGCTGGCGCTGGTCGCGCTGGTCGCCGCCCTGCGCATCTGGGGCGACCGTCTCGCCCGCTTGATGCCCGGCCGCCTCCACGACCTGTGGGAGCGGTTCCACCACGGCAGCACCGGCGCATTGGGCGTACGCTCCATCCCGGTCATCCTGTTCGTCACCGGCCTGATCTGGCTGCTGGAGGGGGCGCGCCTGTACTTCGTCATCCAGGCGCTCGACCTGCCGCCGGTGCAGCTGGGGATCAGCGCCTCGGTCTTCGTGGCACTCGCCGCCGCGCTGCTGACCGCCATCCCGCTCACCCCGGCCGGGGTCGGCTTCGTGGAGGCGGGGATCGCCGGCGCGCTGCTGCTGTACGGGGTTGGCGGCGACTCGGCGGCTGCGGTCGCCTTCACCGACCGTGGGATCAGCATCCTGACCGTAATCGTGCTGGGCGGGCTGCTCTACTTCGTGAGCGCCAAGGTGCGGCGCGCCCACGGGGTCGGCGCCACGGCCGTTCCGCCGGCGTAGCGCCGGAGCTCGCCAGCCGCACAGTGCCTCGCTCCGGCCGCGCTCCGCGGCGTCCCGCTCCGCGCCCGGCACCGGGGCGGTCGGTACCTTCGTTCTATTGAGGCTCACGCTCCTCCGGCGGAGACTCGGGGTGCTCGCACGCACCACCCGCGCCTCACGGGGTGGCGGCGGGCCAACGGACCGTGTGCATGACGATTCAGGGATCTCCGCGATCGTTCAATGCCTGGCTCCGCGGCCAGCTGAAGGAAAAGAAGATGAGCCAGCGCCAGCTGGCGCTCCAGTCGGGTGTGGATCACTCGACCATCTCGCGGCTCATCAAGGGGGACCGGATGCCGTCGCTGGGCACGGCGACCAAGCTGGCACGCGGCCTGCGCGAGATTCGCGA
>CAYXZN010000260.1:0-2860 GCA_964469325.1 uncultured Steroidobacteraceae bacterium | reverse complement strand
CCAACGGCAGTTCCCATACCGATGAGTATCCAGTCAGCAGGCTGCGTCGGCCGAGATCGATCGCGGGAGGCGAGCCGTGACCAGCAACTGCCCGGGCGCGGTCGTCACGTCCAGGATCTTCGTTCCGGCGGGCGCCTCGATGCGCAGGGCGGGAAACGACTCGTCCACGAGGCGCAGCTCGAGACGTCCATCCTCGACGCCGATCAGCACTTGGATCCGCGCTCCGAGGACGACGAGGAAGATCCCCTCCGGCGTGATGCGAATCGACGCAAAGGGCACGTCCATCACCTCACCCAGTGCATCGCCGGTGATCGTCGCGGTCGCCGTTCCGCCCGTGAGCTCGAGGGGCGCCGCGATCCCGATCAGTCGGCGGCGCGGGAAGTCCACCCGCTCGACGTCGGCCTCGACCCGGTCGATCTGCAGGGGCCCGAGGTGGTAGCCGTCGATCCTCATGGACACGTCGTCGACGCGGCCCGTGGCGACGCTCCACAGGTGTGGCCTCGCACCCAGCTCCACGCGTGCCCGCTCGACGCCGCAGCCAGCGAGCGCCTCGCCGGTCCGCCAGCTGATGAGTGGCTCGGCCGCCAGCTCGAAGGTGAGCAGCGCCGTCACCGCGATCGCCAGCGCCACCAGTCGTGCCGGGCGCCGGAACCGGGGCGCGTCCGGCGCGTCCTCGCTCACACCATGCGCCCGGCGGCGTACCCGCCCGCGGCTGCCCCGATGCCCAGAACGACCATCGCGAGAATCACGCCGAACCGGAGCCTGACCCGGCCGCGGTTCGCCTCGGGCAGGTCGACCGACTCCGCCATCCAGGTCGAGTAGGTCGTGAAGCCGCCCAGCAACCCGGCACCGATGCCCTCGGGGACGCCATCGAGCCCCCAGGCACCGACCATCAATCCCAGGGCGAAGGCGCCGACGACGTTGATGAGCAACGTCGCCCGCCCGAGCGACCAGTCCCGCCGTCGTCCGAGCGCTTCCAGCTCGCCGCGCAGCAAGGCGCCCAGGCCTCCTCCGATCGCCACGCCGATCATGCCATCGCCTCCGTCGTCCGGTGGCCGACCAGTCGGGCAGCCGCCCAGGCCGCGCCGATCCCGACTGCAACGCTGCCAAGGCCGTAACCGGCAGCCACGGCGGGAGCGACTTCGGCCCCGGTGACCACCTCGACGGCAAACGCCGAGAAGGTCGTGAAGGAGCCGAGTACGCCGCGTGCGATCGCCGTGTGCAGGCTGTGGGTGGTTCGCGTCGGTGGGTCGCCAGATCGACTCCACCACATGAGCAGGAACGCCAGGGCGAAGGTGCCCGACGCGTTGACCGTCAACGTCCCCCATGGGACGCCGCTGGGGGCGCCCGACGGCACGGCCCCAGTCACGGCCACCCGCAGCAGCGTCCCGATGATGCCCCCGCCGACGAGGCCGAGGCGGTCCTCTGTCCGCAGCCGGTGGTGCTGACGCCGGCGTCGCTGGCGGCGACGGATCTCTCCTCTCGACTGCTGGCGCTGTCGATTGCGCCACCGCGCGCGAGCCCCCGCCTGCATTGCAGTTCGAGGTGGGCGCTGCGAGCCTCGGTTGCCGGTGGGCAGCTCGGATGGAGCAAGGCGGCCGCGTGGGCGCTCGGCGCGCTCCTCAGCGGGCACCGCGTTGTTCCACGTCGGCGAGCAGTTGATGGGCAGGCAGCTCGCGCCGCTCCCCGTAGGCGGAGACCAGTGCGGTGACGATGGCGGCGGCAGGGAGGGCAAGCAGTCCGCCGGTGGCGCCCAGCAGGGCAGCGCCGGCCAGGACCGAGACGAAGGCAACCGCCGGGTGCAGCTCGAGGGTCACGGCCGTGATGCGGGGTCCGATCAGGTAGTTCTCGACCTGTTGGTACACCACGATGATGCCCAGCACCCAGAGCGCGGTGATGCCTCCCTCGGGTTCGGCCAGCGCGATCAGCAGCGGCAGCGCCCCGGCAAGGTAGGTGCCCACCACCGGGATGAGGCTCGAGATCACTCCCACCCACATACCCAGCGCCGTGGCGTACGGGACGCCGAGCAGCCCGAATGCGACGCTGTGGAAGACAGCGGAGACCACCGCCGTCAGCGCGCGTGAGTAGACGTAACCGCCCGTCTTGGCGATGGCCAGTTCCCACCAGCCCAACAGCTCGCGCTGCTCCTGGGGGTCGAGTCGGCTCACGAGGACGCGGCGCAGCTTGGGCCCGTCGGCCACCAGGTAGAAGGTGACCAGCAGGGTGGTCAGCAGGTTGAGGATTCCTCCGAGCACGGTGGAACCGAGCCCGACGACGCCCCCCGCAACGTCAGACGCAAGGTTCGGGAGCTGGTCGGGGAGGCTCTCCCTGGCGTTCTCGAGCCACTCGGAGACACGCTCACCGAGGCCACCGGGCAGCGACTCGGCGCGGGCCGCGAGGTCGTCGACCACGTCGGGGGCGGCGTCGAGCAGGTTGCTGACCTGATCGATGATCAACGGGACCATCGAGGCCGTGAAGCCCGCCAGCATCACGCCGGCCGCCAGGAAGACGAGCATGGTGCCCATCCCGCGGCGAACTCCGCGCCGGGCGAGCCACTGGACGGCCGGCTCCATCGCGAACGACAGGAACATGCTGACCAACAGGATCACCAGGAGCCCTCGGATCCTGGAGACGATGCCGATGGCGAGCCCGTGCAGCAGAAGTCCGAGCGCGATGCCGACCGCGACCGAGATCGTCAGGCCGGGGATGATGTGCCGGATCGGGCGCCCCCACATGGGCACGCCGGTCACGGGCCCCGAGTCCGCGGGAACGTCGTCCGGCGCGTCGTCGTGCTGGTCGGACCCGGCCGCGCCGGAAGTCTCGTCGCTCACGGAATCGAGGCTAGAAGCCGTTGCTCGCC
>CAYXZN010000259.1:0-2878 GCA_964469325.1 uncultured Steroidobacteraceae bacterium | reverse complement strand
GTTCCGATGGCAGAAGAGGGGTGGGCATGTGGGTCTGGGGGTGATGCGGTGGGTGGTGTGGGTCGGCGGCGGCGAGGTGGTCGCCCACTCGAGCGTGTTCCCCTCCCACGGGTCGGGCCCGACGCGCTCGCCGTTGATGAAGGTGGCGATGACGTTGATCAGGAACGGGATGATGCTGACCGCGATCATGAACGCGCCGACGGTGGAGGCCACGTTCAGGAGCGTCCAGCCCGCGTCCGGCGAGTAGTCGGCGACCCGGCGCGGCATCCCCTCGATCCCCAGCTGGTGCATCGGGAAGAAGGCGAGGTTGAAGCCGATGAAGTGGAGCCAGAAGTGGACCTTGCCGAGCGGCTCGTTCAGCTTGCGCCCGGTCATCTTGGGGAACCAGAAGTACATCGCCGCGAAGACGCCGAAGACGCTGCCGCCGAAGAAGACGTAGTGGAGGTGGGCCACCACGAAGTAGGTGTCCTGGAGGTGGAAGTCGATGGGCGGGCTTGACAGCATCACGCCGCTGAGGCCGCCGATCAGGAACATGCTGATCAGACCCAGCGCGAACAGCATCGGCGTCTCGAAGGTGAGCGAGCCGCGGAACAGGGTCGCCAGCCAGTTGAACATCTTCACTCCGGTCGGGACCGCGATCAGGGCGGTCATGAAGGCGAAGAAGGGCAGGAACACGACCCCGGTGGTGAACATGTGGTGGGCCCAGACGCTGAAGCTGAGCAGCATGATGCCGATGGTGGCGAATACGAACGCGCGGTAGCCGAAGAGCGGCTTGCGGGCGAAGACCGGCAGCACCTCGCTCACCACGCCGAGCGCCGGGAGGATGACGATGTAGACCTCCGGGTGGCCGAAGAACCAGAAGACGTGCTGCCACAGGATCGGGCTGCCGCCCGGCTGGGTCGGGTCGAAGAAGGCGCCGCCGTAGTTGCGGTCGATGAAGAGCGCGATCAGCCCGGCGGTCAGGACCGGGGTGGCGAGCATGATCAGGGTGGCGGTGGCGAGGACGGTCCAGACGAAGATCGGCATCCGGAACAGGGTCATGCCCGGCGCGCGCATCTTGAAGATGGTGGCGATGAAGTTGATCGCGCTCAGGATGGATGCCGTTCCGACCACGGTCAGGCCGATGATCCACAGGTCGGTCCCCACCCCCGACGCGAAGCCGCGCTCGGTGAGCGGCGCGTACGCAGTCCAGCCCTCGGCCGCTGCGCCGCCGAACAGGTACCCGCTGAAGATCAGCCCACCGCCGAGCGGCAGGAGCCAGAAGCTCAGGGCGTTGATCCGCGGGAACGCCATGTCCGGCGCGCCGAGCTGGAGGGGGACGATGTAGTTCGCGAAGCCGGCCAGGACCGGCACGACGAACAGGAAGATCATGATCGTCCCGTGCATCGTGAACGCCTGGTTGTAGGTCCGCACGTCGAGGAACTGCATCCCCGGGACCATGAGCTCGGAGCGGATCACCAGCGCCAGGATCCCGGCGGCGAAGAAGAAGATGAAGCTGTTGAGGATGTAGAGGATGCCGATCTTCTTGTGGTCGACCGTCGTCAGCCAGTCGATCACCCACGATCGGCGGTAGACGCCGGCGCGAGGCTCAAGGGTGGTGGTGGCCATCTGTGCTGTCGGTCCCCTCGCTCAGCTCACTCGACGGTCAGGGTGCCGGTCATGTCCGGCACCGGGTGGATGACGCAGATGAAGATGTACTCGCCCGCCTCGAGGGCGGGAACGCTGATCGTCGCCGTCTCGCCGCCGGGCACCTGCTGGCTGCGGAACACGAGCTCCTCGTCGGCAGTGTAGATGCCGACGTCGTGCGGGATGCCGGCCGCGTCCAGGTTCTGGAGCACGATGGTGAACGGCTCGCCGGCCGGGACCGTCAGCTCATGGGTGTCCCAGGCGATCTGCTCGGCCACCAGCGTCACCTCGGTCGCGTCGGGCGGCACCGACACCGTCGGGGCGGGGGTCGCCCCGGCCTTGGCGTCCGCCAGCCACTGGTCGAACGCCTCGCGGCTCATCGACTGCACCACGAAGGTCATGTCCGCGTGCAGGTCGCCGCAGAACTCGGCGCACTGGCCGGTGAAGGTCCCCTCCTCCTTGACGGTGAACTCCAGCTCGTTCGGGTCGCCGCTCGCCCCGATCGGGACCACGTCGCGCTTGATCAGGAAGCGCGGCACGAAGAACGAGTGGATCACGTCCGGGGAGTGCAGCGACAGCCGCACCGGCTCGTCCAGGGGCACGCCCATCACCGGCGGGTCGGCGATGGTGCCGGTCGCCACGTAGTCGTTGTCGGGGTCGTCGTCCCCGTCGAGGTAGCGGAACTCCCAGTACCACTGCCCACCGGTCACCTCGATCTCCACGCCCGGCTCGTCGGCCCGCGCCTCCACCTGGGCCAGGGTGGCGATGGACAGCCCGAACAGGATGAAGACGATCACCGTCGGAATGGCGGTCCAGATGATCTCGACCAGGGTGTTGCCGTGCGTCTGGGCCGGCAGCCGGTCGTCGCGTCGCCGGTAGCGGAAGACCGAGTAGATGATCATCCCCTCCACGCCCACGAATACCAGGCCGGCCATGATCAGGACCGCCACGTACAGGCCGTAGACGCCCTCCGCCGCCTCGGTGGCCGGATCGGGGAGCACTAGGCAGCCGGAGACGCCGATGGCGACGAGGAGCGGTACCACCGTCCGGAGCAGGGTGCGGGTCACGGCCGCTCCACCATGCGTTGGCATCGGGCTGTCCTGGGACACCTCAAGATGGTAGGCAGGACGGTCGGGTCTTCCGACCCCCAGCAGAGGGCCTCGCGCGGTGAGCCGGCGGAGGCACGGCCGGTATTGTACCGATGCGCTCCACGCGCTGCAGCCACCCCCTTCAGCGCACCCGCCCTTCAGCA
>CAYXZN010000258.1:0-2878 GCA_964469325.1 uncultured Steroidobacteraceae bacterium | reverse complement strand
GTCCGCTCCGCCTCGGAGGACCCGAGCGACGCGCTGGGCGAGGCCGGCGACCGGATGGGCGACCCCGCGGATCGCCCGGGCGACCGCGCACCGGCGCGCCGTGAGATGGCGCTCGCGGCCATCGAGGACCTGCTGATCAGCGACGGGTTCCTGGATATCGAGGCCGACGAGGAGCGGGTGTTCCCCGCGGACTCCCAGGGCGAGCCGGAGCGCGGGGAGCAGCCGGAGTAGGTGGTCGCGGACCTGGTCGAGGTCGCGGCGGCTACTGCTCGGCTCGAAGCGCCTCCGCCGGTGCGATCCGGCTGGCGCGCCGTGCGGGCACGGCCGTGGCGGCCACCACCACCAGGAGCAGGAGGAGCCCGGTCGCGAGATAGGTCAGGGGGTCGGTCGGCTCGACCTGGTAGAGGATGCCGGCGATGATCCGGCCGAGGGCCAGGGCGCCGACGAAGCCGCCCGCCAGCCCTACCAACGCGGGGGCGGTTCCCTGCCAGATCACCATCCGGATCACCTCGTCCACGCGGGCGCCCAGCGCGATGCGCATGCCGATCTCGCGGGTGCGCCGGACCACGAGGTAGGCCACCAGCCCGTAGATCCCGACGGCCGCGAGTCCCACCGCCATGGCCGCAAAGAGCGCGAGCAGGACGAGGTAGAAGCGGGGCGCCGCCGTCTGCGCGGAGACCAGCGCGTCGAGGGTGCCGGGCTGCGCCATGGGCAGCTCTGGATCCAGGACCGCCAGCTCCTCGCGCGCCGCCGCCAGCACCGAGGCGGCGCTCCCGCCGTCGAAGCTAATGACGACGTGCGGGAAGCTCGCGCCGGCCTGGGCGTACGGAACGAACATCTGTGGGGACGGCTCCCGCGTGACCTGCGTCCGGAAGTCCTCGATGACACCCACGATCGTGCGTGGCGCCGACTCCGGATATCCTACCGAAATCTGCACCCTGATCTGCATCCCCACCGGATCGATGCCGGGGAAATACCGGCGCGCGGCGGTCTCGTTGATCAGCGCTACGGGCTCGGCGCCGTGGCGGTCGGCCCCGCGGAACCCGCGGCCCGACGCGAGCCGGATGCCCAGGACGTCCAGCGCGTCGGCGTCCAGCACATGGTAGTCGGCCCCCGGCGCCTGGCCGGGCTCGGGCTCCGGCAGGTCGGGCCGGACGAAGCTCCCGACCAGGCTCACCGGCCCGAACGGCACCGCCACCGTGGTGGCCGCACCCTGCACGCCGGGCAGCCCCTCGAGGCGCTCGTCGAGCTGCTCCATGAACCGGACCCGCTCGTCCGGTCCTTCGTAGCGCGCGGCCGGCAGCGTCAGGCGGAACACCGCCACGTTCTCCGGCTGGAGGCCCAGCTCGACCGACTGCATCCGCGCGAGGCTGCGCAGCATGAGCCCGGCGCCGAGCAGCAGCACGACGGAGAGCCCGACCTGCGCCGCGAGCACGATCGCCCGAACACGGTGGCCGCGGCGCTCACCCACGCCGCCACGCCCTCCGCCCCGGACCGCCTCCGCCACACCTTCGCCCGCCAGCCGCAGGGCCGGCGCGAGCCCGAAGAGCAGCACGGTCAGCGCGACCACGCCGAGCGAGAACGCGAGTGTCGTCGTATCGAGGGCCACCTCATCGAGTCGGGGCAGGTCCGCCGGCGCGAGGTTAACCAGCAGCGCGATGCCCCAACCGGCCAGGAGCACGCCGCCCGCCCCGCCGGCCAGCGCGAGCACTGTGTTCTCGGTCATGAGCTGCGCCACGATCCGACGCCGCGAGGCGCCCAGGGCCGAGCGCACGGCCAGCTCCGCACGGCGGCCGCCCCCACGGACCAGGATCAGGTTCGCCACGTTGGCGCACGCGATCAGCAGCACCATCCCGACGGCACCCAGGAGCACCCAGAGCGCCGTCTTCACATCGCCGACCATGAGCTCCCGCAGCGAGGTCGACCGGAGCGCCAGGTCCGCGTTCTCGTTCGGGTACTTGGCCCGCAGCCGGTCCGCGATCGCCGCCAGCTCCGCCTCGGCCTGAGCGGGGGTCGAGGCATCCGCCACCCGGCCCACCGCGGCGAGGATCACGCACCCGCGGCCGCACCCGGCGTTGTTGTTCTGTACCGGGACCCAGAGCTGCGCGCCGGACGGGACGTCGAACGGCGCCGGGGCCACGCCCACGATCGGGTGCGGGCGCCCCTGGATCATCAGGGTGGTGCCGAGGACACCCGGGTCGGCCCCGAGCCGCGTGCGCCAGAACGATTCGGCGACCACGACCGCGTCCGGACCCTGATACCGACTCTCCTCCTCCGTAAACGACCGGCCCAGGATCGGGCGGGCGCCGAACACTCGGAAGAAGTCCGGCGTCACGACTCCGCCAGCGACCACCTCCGCCTGACCCAGCCCCGTCACCGTGAGGTTCGCGTTCGTGTACTGCGCCAGGCTCTCGAGCGTTTCCGTCTCCGCCTGCACGTCCAGGAAATTCAGGTGCGAGACCTCACCGCCCGGCTCCGGCGATGGATCGGTCAGGTCGTCCTCCCAGAACGCGACGAGCTCGTGCGCGTCCGGATACGGCAACGACCGTAGCAGCACGGCGTTGGCCACGCTGAAGATGGCCGCCGTGGCGCCGATCCCCACCGCGAGCGTACCTGCCGCCACAAGAGAGAAACCCGGCCGACGATAGAGGGAGCGCAGGGCGAAGCGAAGGTCGGGAACGAGCTTCATGGTGCTGCCTCGTGTATGAGGAGACGTCGCCGGCTGGTTGACCCCTCTGAGAGGCAGCGGCCGTGCCGGTGACCCCACGGGGCGCATAACCCGATGCGCGGCAATGGGTTGGGCTGCTACCCCCCGGCCGCAGCATGCCCGCGTGGAGAGTCACGAGCGGATAGCAGTGTCCCGATTCCGGACAATCGG
>CAYXZN010000257.1:0-2887 GCA_964469325.1 uncultured Steroidobacteraceae bacterium | reverse complement strand
TTGCAACAATTCCCGCGAACAGAATGCGAGGGTGCTGCGAACCGAAGGTTGTTGGGGCCCGCGTGTCCCAAATCGACTTCGACCGCAGGCTGGCGACGGCAGCTCGATGAACATCAGGCATACGCCGGCGCCGGTGCACACGAGCTCTCGTTCGGATCGATCGGGAGCAGGCCGAGCTGGGCGCCGGCACCACAGGGAGCATCCGCACGGTACCCATCCCGGTCGCGGGTCGGGAATCGTGAAGGTCGCCGCTCAACGACTCGGCTCCCCCGTCGACGTGTGGAACTCTTCCACTTCCTGTCCGCGCTCCGACCGGCGGAGGAAGTCGGTCAGATATTCGCGCTCCTCGGTGACCACCGGGTGGTCCTCGCCGAGCACGTTCACATGAAGCCCGTAGGCCTCACGCAGCAAAGCCTCGGCCCGCTCGCGATCCCCGAGCGCCTCGCGCACCCGCCCCAGGTGCCAGAGGGCGCTCGCGGTCCACTCGTGTTCCTCGCCGCGGGTCCGCCGGGCGATGCGAAGGGCTTCCTCGAGGTAGGGCAGCGCCTCGTGCGGCCGCCCGGTGACCAGCAGGTGCCGGCCGACGTCCCGGTAGCTCCGGTAGAGATCCTGATGGTCCGGCCCCACGAGGGACCGGCGCATATCGAGCGAGGCGAGGTGCACGGAATCGGCACGCGCGGTGTCCCCGAGCGCCAGGGAAGCGTCGGCGATCGTGGCCATGGCGTACGGCATGTCGGGGTGCGGGTCGCCGTAGACGCGCCAGTACATCGACAGCGCCTCCTCCGCCTTCGCGAGCGCGTCCTCGAACGCTTCCGCCCGGAACGCCATGTACGCCAGGTTGTCGAGCCGGAGCGCGATGTCGGGATGGTCCTCGGGGAGGTACCGGCGGTCGCTGTCGATCGCCTGCTGCATGAGCGCCTGGGCGGCAGCGTACTCCCCTAGCGCGAAATTGATGTTGGCGAGGTTGTTCAGGGACGCGCCGAGCGCGGCGTGGCCGTCCGGGAACGCGCGTCCCACCATCTCGACGACCTCCGCCACCATCCGCTCCGCCTCCTCCAGCCGGCCCTGCGACTGGCGGACGGTCCCGAGATTGCCCAGCGTCTCCCACAGCCTTTCATCCCGCTCGTCGAGCAGGCGGCGGCGTGTCGCGAGCGCCTGCTGGTTCAGGCTGTCGGCGCCCTCGAGATCCCCCTCCGACCAGAGCACCTGCGCGAGATAGTGCTGCGCGCTCGCGACCTCCAGGCTACCCTTCCCGAAGATGTCCAGCCGGGTCTCGAGCGCCGCTCCCAGGAGCCGCTCCGCCTCCCCGTACCGGCCGAAAGCATGATAGACCCGGCCCAGCACCTCCTGCATGGCCGCCTGGATTTCCGGCTCCCCGGCCAGCTCCTCGTTCACCTGCGCGGCACCGCGGTTCACGAGCTCGAGCGCGGTGGCCTCCCCGGGCACCGTGTCGGTCGGGTCCGCACCCGTGAACACCTCCAGCAGGAAATCGGACACGCGTGTCGCCGTGGCCGCCTCCCGCTCCGCGCGTGCCCGCTCGCGGGCGATGCTCGTCGCGCTCGCCGTGACGGTGACCGCGTAGCCGAGGACGAGCAGCGCCACGCCGGCCGCGACCTTGTGCCGCAGCAGGAACTTCCTGGCGCGGTAGGCGGGCGTGCTCGGCCGCGCCATGACGGGGCGCCCTTCCAGGAACCGCTCGACGTCGTTCGCCAGCGCTTCGACGGAGGGGTAGCGACGCCCGGGCTCCTTCTCCAGCGCCTTGAGGATGACGTTGTCCAGGTCGCCTGCGAGGCGGCGCCGGAACCGTTCCGGGGCGACCGACGACGGGGGGGCGGGCTCCTGCTCGCAGACGATCCGCTCCACCTCCCCAGCGGTCCTGTCGCCCACGTCCAGCGGCGGCCGCCCGGTGAGCAGCTCGTACAGCAGCCCGCCGAGCTGATAGACGTCCGTGGCGGTCGAGACGCGTCCGCCCGTGATCTGTTCGGGGGCCGCGTACGAAGGTGTCAGGACCCGCGCGCCCGTCCTGGTCAGGTCGGCGTCAGCGGCGGGGTCCAGCAGCTTGGCGACGCCGAAGTCGAGCAGCTTCGGACGGCCGTCGGAGGTGACCATGATGTTGGACGGCTTGATGTCCCGGTGCACGACCAGGTTCGAGTGCGCGAACCGGACGGCCGCGCAGACGCCGAGGAACAGCGCCAGCCGCTGGTCCACGGAATGCCCCCTGCGATCGCAGAAGGCCGAGATGGTCTCGCCATCGACATACTCCATGGCGAGCCAGGGTGAGCCGTCGTCCGTGACGCCGGCATCGAGCAGCTGCGCGATGTTGGGATGCTCGAGCCCGGCCAGCACGCGCTGCTCGACGCCGAACCGTCCGACGCGATCGGGCGACGCGAGCGGCTCGCGGATCAGCTTGAGCGCGACGCGCTTGGGCAGGTCTTCGCGGCGGGCGAGGAACACACGCCCCATTCCGCCGCGACCGATCTCGCGCTCGAGTCGATAAGGTCCGACGGTCCGGCCAGCCACGCGCTCCGGGGGGGCCTCGCGCGCGAGGTCCTCGGCCAGCACACGCGGCGCGTCGAAGAGGTCACCCGTCCGCGTGTGATGGCGCAGCAGCGCCTCGACGTCGGACCGGAGCGTCACGTCCTCCCCGCACGCCGCCGCGAGGAACTCCGGCCACTCGGAGGCGTCGCGCTCGACCGCCTGGTGGAAGAGCCGCTCGATTTTCCGCCAGCGCTCCTGGTCGTTCATGGGGCACAAGGTTGTACCGCACGACCGCGCCGGTCAATGAAATCGGGCTGCCGCCACCGCTCGCTAATGCGGGACCGCCTCAGAGGACGTGTTCCTCGACTTCTTTCCTGAGCCAGGCGCGGCCGAACCGCAGCTCGCGCTT